>JBAXSF010000079.1:0-5925 GCA_037130835.1 Actinomycetes bacterium | reverse complement strand
GCCGCGCGCATCTTGGCAACTTCCATGAAGAAGTTCATCCCAATGCCCCAGAAGAAGGACAACCGTGGCGCAAAGGCATCGACATCGAGTCCAGCAGCAATTCCTGCGCGAACGTATTCGACGCCATCGGCCAAGGTGTAGGCCAATTCCAGGTCAGCAGTAGCACCAGCTTCTTGCAAGTGATAACCACTGATCGAGATGGAGTTAAATTTCGGCATCTTCTCCGAGGCGTACGTGAAGATATCCGAAATGATTCGCATCGACGCTGCTGGCGGATAGATGTAGGTGTTGCGGACCATGAACTCTTTGAGAATGTCATTTTGAATCGTGCCCGCAAGGTCTTCGGGCGCGACACCTTGCTCTTCGCCCGCAACCACGAACAGTGCCAAGATCGGCAACACCGCACCGTTCATCGTCATGGACACCGACATCTTGTCCAGCGGAATGCCGTCGAAGAGTTGACGCATATCGAGGATCGAATCGATGGCAACACCGGCCATGCCGACATCACCGGCAACGCGTGGATGATCCGAGTCGTAGCCGCGGTGCGTAGCAAGGTCAAAGGCAACGCTGAGTCCCTTTTGACCGGCTAAAAGATTGCGTTGATAAAACGCATTCGAGGCTTCGGCCGTGGAAAATCCTGCATATTGGCGAATGGTCCATGGCTGATTGACATACATCGTGGGATACGGGCCACGCACAAAAGGAGCGATGCCGGGCAGGGAGTCAACGAACCCCAAGCCTTCGCGATCAGTTGCGAGGTACAACGGGCGCACATCAATGCCTTCCGGCGTTGACCAGGTGAGTTCCTCGACGGGCTGACCGGTTTCCTGCGCTACGTCGATGCGCCAGCGATCAGCATCCACACTATCGGCGCCCGCACGCAACGAGACTTCGGCGAAATTCGGAATTGATTGTGCGCTCACTTGGCCACTCCCAATTCATCCAGGGCCGCGGTCAGGACATCGATGACATCCACGCCAAGCGAAACGAAAACGCTCACTCCGGCTTGCGTCAAGGCATCTTTCAGCTCGCCACCAGGGCCAGCCAAGTGAACTTGCTTGATGCCCCATTCGGTCAACGTCTGTGCAACGGCAACAGCTTGGTCAGCGTAAACAGCATCGCTAGAGCAAATGCAGGCCAGACCAGTCGCCTTGATTTCAGCGCGGGCACTTTGAGCAAAGGCGATCGTCTCGGCGCGAATTCCGCCCGCTTCGTAGAAGTTTTTGGCGAATGTCGTGCGAGCGGTGTAGTCAGACACGTCACCGATGGCAACCAAAACCACGCGGGGATGTTCAGGTGCAGCATCCGAGCGATCTCGCAGGGTTTCAAATCCTTCGGCGTAACGCACTCGAGGTAATCCGCGCGGTGCGGGTGGGGACACGGCCTTACGCACGAGAGGAGTTTCGTGGACATCGGGGAACTCACTCACACCGGTCAAAGGATCGCGGCGATGAGCAATCCGCACCGAACGTTCTTGCGCAGATTGCGCCAACGACGATGCCAGGTGTCCGGAGGCTAAGTCCGCGGTAAAACCACCACGACCTTCGGTGGCGGCAAACAAGGCCCAAGCCGCCTCCGCAACTTCTTGCGTCAGATTCTCGACAAACCATGAACCGCCAGCCGGATCAACGACCCGACCCACATGCGACTCTTCAATGAGCAGTGCACTGGTGTTTCGGGCCAAGCGGCGAGCCATCGAATCCGGCAAACCTAGAGCCGCATCAAAGGGCAAAACGGTCACGCTTTGCGCTCCGCCCACACCCGCACCAAATGCGGCGACCGTGCCTCGCAACAAGTTGACCCAAGGATCGCGACGGCTCAGCATCGACCAGGACGTCACCACGTGTTGACGCATGGCACCGGCACCGGCTACCGCATCTTGTTGGACGCCACAGACCTCGGCAACGCGCGACCACAACTGGCGTGCAGCACGCAATTTGGCAATCGTGGCGAACTGGTCTGCCGTTGCACTCAGACGAAACTCCACCTGGGCAAAAGCCAAATCCACACTCAGCCCTGCATCAACAAGGGCACGCACGTACTCGGTCCCCATCGCAATGACACCGGCTAATTCCTGTGCATCGGTCGCGCCCGCCTCGTGCATGAACAATCCATCAGCAACAAAAGAACGCACATGAGCAAATCGCTCGGCGCTTGCTACAGCAAATCCAACGGTAGGAATCAGATCAGGACTGGTGCCATTGCGTGCGGCTTGGCCCAGCGGGTCGAACCCGAAGTTTCCGCTGACTTGTTGGGGCTCTAGTCCCCGTGCGGACCAGATTTCCTCAAGCGCGTGCGCAGCAGCAATCGCGTCATCGCCTGCGTCCAAAACCACCGCTGCAAGGTCGAGCAAAACCGGCTCAAGAATCGTAGGAAGGTCAGAAATCGCGATCGCATCTGTACCGAGTTTGAGCCACAGTGACGTCGCTCCACCTTCGAGGTCAGTCAAGACAGCAGCCTGAGTGGCGCTCGCATCTGCATCCGCATGGAGGGCACGAACATCCCAACCAGCAATGACCGAGCCAGCTGCGGTGGCGCCTCGGGTAAAGGGTGCTGACCCAGGGGTGGCTCGTTCAGGAACTTCGTCAGCGTGCGTGTACAGCGGTGACAGGGTCACGCCCTCGGCCGTGGTGGTGGTCAATCGTCGCGCGAAGGCGCGGTCTAGTCCAGCACTGTCAAGCGACCCGGAACGGTCTAAAACCTTGTTGACCAAGGCTCGCCAATCCGCGAGGGCGGGAGCGTCCAGGTCAGTGTTCAGTGTGGGCGCGGATACTGGCAAATCCATGTCTTCAGCGTATTCGCGTCTAGCCGGCCACAGCCCTACGGGTCACCTACGCTGACAGGGTGAGCGGTACTAACCAGTTTCGGCGCGCCTTTGTGGTGGCTAGCCTCACCGTTGTCGCTTGCCTGGCCCCTCTTGCCGTGCCCAGCTTCGCTTCGCCGCCAGCTACGCAACCACCCACCCCGAGCACCATTGGCGGCGCAGCACTAGCCCGTACTGGGACCTTCGTTGGGGGCGGCAGTGGCGTCACCCCCTTTCCCAAGGTCACCATGGCATCGTTCGTTGTTGCTGATGCTAATTCCGGAGCGATCTTGGCGGCAAGAAATGCCCACACAAAGCGTCCCCCGGCAAGCACCCTGAAGACCCTGACCGCCTTGACCATACTTCCGCGCGTGCGTGTTGACGAGAAATACCAAGTCATCCCTGCAGACACCTTTGTCGAAGGTTCCAGGGTGGGGCTATTTCCTGGCAGCCGCTACACCTTGGACAACCTCTTTTACGCACTCTTCTTACCAAGCGCAAACGACGCTGCCAATGCGATTGCTCGCTCGCGCGGCAGCATCAAAGACACGGTGCGATTGATGAATGAAGAGGCACAGCGTTTGCAAGCCTTTGACACCACTGCCAAGAATCCCAGTGGCCTTGATGCACAAGGACAGCTGTCTTCGGCCTACGACTTGGCGCTCTTTGGTCGCGAGGGATTGAAGAATCCTGACTTTGCGCGCTATGCCCGCACCGTGAGAGCTCGTTTCCCCGACAAAGAGCCTAAAAACCCCAAGGTCAAGCGCTCGAGCTATCAGATTTATACCGAGAATCGGCTGATGGCCGCCGGCTACAAAGGCATGATTGGCATTAAGTCCGGCTACACCACCAAGGCGCAACGCACCTTCATCGGAGCGGCTGAACGCAATGGGCGGCGCATCCTGATCACGATGATGGCGAACCAAGAACCCACGCAAGTTGATGCCAAATTGCTTTTGGACTGGGGATTTGTCAACGCAGCGCGGATCTCGACTCCCGTTGGGCAACTCGTTGATCCGACCGGCCCCGCCCCTACGTACACCCCACCGCCTAGCCCCACTGCGCAGCCGGGGGCGACACCCACAACGGGATCAAGTGTCACGGATGCAAATCCACAAACGCAACCAGCGGCGGGCCAATCTCGGCGCACCTCGCCGGCACAACTGTTTGTGCTGGTGTTTGGGATTGCTTTCGCCGGATTCCTTGCACTCATTGGCTACTTCAGTGGCGGCGCCAACTCTCGAAAACGCACGCAACGCGCTTCGGGTCCTTAGGCGCTAACAAAACCCAGTCGGTCATAGACGCTCGCCAGCGTCGGTGCTGCCACCTCCCGCGCGTGCACGGCACCTGCGTGCAACACCTCATGCAGTTCGGCTGGATGCGAGAGCCAGTGGTTGACCCGCTCTTGAAATGGCGTGACGAATTCGACAACAACATCAGCGACTTGGGCCTTGAGATCGCCGTAGCCTGCTCCGTCATAGTGCGCTACCAAGTCAGCAATCGATGTGCCGGTCAGTGCAGACTGAATCGTGAGCAGGTTGCTCACTCCTGGCTTATTGACTTCGTCAAAGGAGATCACGCGCTCACTGTCGGTAACCGCCGAGCGGATTTTCTTAGCAATGGCCTTGGGATCATCAAGCAATTCCACTAGACCAGCCGAACTTTCAGCCGACTTGCTCATCTTCGCCGTCGGGTCTTGTAAATCAAGCACCTTGGCCGTGGCCTTGACGATCCGGGGCTTGGGCACGGTAAAGGTCTCGCCGAAACGAGCGTTAAACCGCTGGGCCAAATCACGCGTAAGTTCTAAGTGTTGACGTTGATCTTCACCGACGGGGACTTCATCGGCTTGATAAATCAAAATGTCAGCCGCCTGCAAGATGGGATAGGTGAACAGGCCAACCGATGATCGGTCAGCACCACCGCGAGCCGACTTGTCTTTGAACTGCGTCATGCGACTGGCTTCACCAAACCCCGTAATGCACTGCATGACCCAGGCCAACTGGGCATGTTCTGGCACCTGGCTTTGGACAAACAACGTGCAACGCTCTGGCTCGAGGCCAGCGGCCAGAAGTTGGGCAGCGGAAATGAGCGTGCGTCGATTCAGTTCCGCTGGCTGGTAGTCAACGGTGATCGCGTGCAGGTCAACCACGCAATAAAAAGCGTCGAATTCATCTTGTAGCTGCACCCACTGCGCAATGGCACCGAGGTAATTACCTAGGTGGAATGAATCCGCAGTGGGCTGGATACCGGACAGGACGCGGGCCTGCTTGCTGGCAGCTGGACTAGGCATGGTCGTTATTGTCGCTGACGGGGGCATCAACTGGTGCAGCAGCCACGCGAATACGGGCTACCCGACGACCATCCATTTCAGAAACCTCAAGGCGCCGGCCTTGCTCCTCCACCACATCACCGACGTGCGGAAGTCGGCCCAAAGTCGCCACCATGAAGCCAGCGACAGTTTCATACGGCCCGTCAGGCAACGTCATGGACGTGTCACGCATGAAGTCGTCAATGTTGAGCAAACCATCCACTTCCACATCACCACCGGCCAAGGTTTGCGTATCAGCCGCCGATGTGTCGTACTCGTCCCTGATGTCGCCAACGAGCTCTTCAACCAAATCCTCCAGCGTAACGATCCCAGCCGTGCCGCCATATTCGTCAACAACAACCGCCATGTGAGCGCCTTCATTGCGCATCTGTGTCATGGCGGGCAGCAAGTTCTTGCTCCCTGGCAACTGCAAGATCTCTCGAATCAAATCCTCTACCCGCAACCGCGTACCTGCATGTGCAGGGTTAAGAAGGTCGCGAACGTGGACAAAGCCAACCACGTCATCAACACCGTCACCCAATACTGGATAGCGCGAATGTGGAAGTTCCACGATGTCGGTTAAGGCCTTGGCCACAAAGGTGTCGGCTAACAAGAAATTGACTTCGGTGCGAGGAACCATGACCTCCCGAAGGCGGGTGTCACCAGCGGTGAAGACGTCACTGACGATCTTGCGCTCTTCGCCCGACAGACCGGTATGTGTCAAGAGCATGCCTTGCAACTCTTCTTCGGTAATGGCAGCTCCCTTCTGATTCGGATTTCCACCCAACGCTCGCACCACAAGGTCGGTGAA
>JBAXSF010000078.1:0-5947 GCA_037130835.1 Actinomycetes bacterium | reverse complement strand
AATCACAACATCACCCTGACTTACAGGTTGTGGTCGACCAGATACATCTGCGGCCAAGAGGCTGATAGCTGAGCTGCTCTATGTCTGTCAGGAGAGTGATTTGTGGCACTTTTAGCCTTTGGAACCCCTCGTGAGCGCCGCGGTCTAGTAGCCGTGATGCGCATGGTCGCGACGGCCAATGGGACGCGTCCCTTCGATGGGGATCGCGCCGAGTTAGTAGGCATGTTTGCCGGACTTCAATCATGCGCGGGCTGTCATGGTTTTGACGAGTCGATTGACTTCTCCGATCTCTTAGGTGCTGACGAACCTTGGGCAGACCCCGAAATGGGCATTGCCGAGATTCGAGCCTGCCTTCCAGATCCTGCGCAGGCGTTAGAGGCCATTCACGCTGGAGTTCTCGTCGCCCTTTATTCCATTGAGCAAGACCCGGCTGGTCTTGACGCTGCACGCTGGATTAGTAAGCAGCTTGGTGCAAGTGACTCAATGGTGCGCTCAGTTACGTTGACGGCCGGAAACCATTCCAAAGCAGCCCAAGCCGATGTCTTTCGTCGATTCTTATCCGACCGCATCAACATCGATATCAATGAAGTCCGTCGGTTCGCCGAACGAAAAGATCTCGGGGCGCTAAGCAGTATTGCCATGATCGAGGACTACCACCGAACTTTGGATGCAGCTCCTGATGGCTCCTTGGGATATGAGATGCGCCGTTTCTACAGCGATGCGCCCTTCGAGGTGCCCGGAACTCCCGGCACGCCGTTGCCCGTGCAGTTTCTTGGGTCGCACGATGTCCACCACGTTCTGGCTGGATACGACACGCTGGCGCATGGTGAGGTGTACACGGCGGTGTTCAACGCAGGCAACTCCAGCGCCGGTATTGGGTGGCTGTCCGTCGTTTTGTTGCAGTGGCATCAGGGTATAAAAATTGGTGTTTTCAACCCAGCGCATGCTCACCTAGACCCAGCGATCGTGGCCGATGCAGCGCAACGCGGCGGAGCCACCCACGTAGATGTGTACAGAGCCGACTGGGATTGGGTATCATTGCTCTCGCGACCTCTCGATGAGGTTCGCGCCGAGCTGGGTATCCCACAGGGGGGAACCGTTGCGGCCGGTGCATCGTGGAATCCGGTTATCAATTAGTGGAAAGGGTTAAGTCATGGCTGTTGAAAACCTAAGCAACGCAAATCTGACCAAGGCAATGGATGAGTTGCAGACACAGGCCGGGGCCACCGGGGATCCCAGTTTGCGTGATGGGGTTTTGCACTTTGGCGAACAAGCTATTCCGCGTCCCGACTTTGCTATCGTGAATTCGGTTCAAGAAAAGCACGGTACGTTTGCAACCCTTTTTGTAGCCCAGGGTGATTCATTTGTCCGTGCGGCGACGAATATTTTTGTTGAAGGGGATCGAGCCATCGGCACTGAGCTGGATCCGCAGGGTCCCGTAATTGGACAGTTGCGTTCCGGTCTTGGCTATGCCGGTCCGGCGCAAATTCTTGATGCGCACTATGACACCTACTACGAGCCAATTTTCGATAATTCTCAGGCAGTAATCGGTGCCTACTTGGTTGCCGAACCCATCTAGTAGCCACGTTCGTTCAGTGCCGTCTTGCCTCCGTGCGCATCAGGCGCATGAGGCAAGACGGTATCTAAATCGAGGAAGGAAGAAATACCGATGGCAGATGTTGAACTCGTACCAGGCGGATCGTTGCAGACGGCCACCGCAGAAGAGGGTCGCGCATTAGCGATCAAGTTGGCCAGATTGATCATCAAGACCACCCAGCCCGATGGCGATGAGCGCACTCGCCAGCGCGAGATCTACTCGACAGATCCCGCGATGATGATCGCAATGGGTCAGACAGTGGCTATTGAATTTGCGACGATCGCTGCCGCCAATAGTTATTGGAAGTAATTTCTCAGGCGTGTTTCGTTGCGCCTCTTTGGCATTTCTCTGCGCTCCCTTTACGGTCTATATATGGCAAGTTCAGACCGTAAAGGCAAGCGTTTGACCGCAGCTGTGGTGTGGTTGCCGTTGGAGCATTACGCCCAGACCTGGCAGTTGGTATGGAACTACAACGACGCTGCTCCTGATGGCCAATTAATCATCACAGGAACGATGTCGCCGGCCGTGCGTCCGGTGGGGGATTTCACAACCACCAAGAAGGCTTCGCGTGATGAAGGTTGGTATGTCAGTGTCCGCTGGGAATACATCAAAGATGGGTGGATTCCTGTTGGTTTAGGCATCGAATCCAATCAAGGTGAACGCATCGGTGCCGAACAATTGCGCACGATCCGCACAGGTGAAGTGATTGCAGCCTCAATTTGGCCATTGCGTGCACTGAAGGCGCTGCGGGTCGTCGGAGGCGATATCGACGTGAGCTCCCTGGAAAATTGGGCATTGCCTGAACAGCATCTGGGCCGCAAACGCTCCTATGACGATGATCATTGGCGACACGTGGCCGAGGTAGTCAAGCGCGAGCAGTTCAGCGGCAACACTAAGTGGGTACAGGCGGTCCAAGAGCAGGTTCCCGATGCTGATGGATATCGGCCAACAACGGCACAGGCAAAACGATGGGTCCAACGAGCCCGTGAAATGGGGTTGCTGTGAGTGACGATGCGAAGGCAACCGCGCATTCCCCTCAGCCCACGCCCCGATGGCGACAAGTCAGTGGGATTACGCACCTGTGGGTAAGCCTGGCTTTCGGAGCCCTCGTAGGGGCCGCCGCTCATGCTGTCGATGCACAGTTGCCGGCCCTACTCATCGGTTGGCTCGGGACGACGGCCCTGTTTGTTGTGTGGATTTGGGTATCCATTTGGTCCCTAGATGCACAGTGCACATCCGAGCTGGCGCAGCGAGAGGACCCCGGTCGCCTCGTCATTCGAGATGTGGCCTTGGTTCTGGTCACCAGTGGATCACTACTGACGGTGGTGCTCGTCATCTTTAGGGCACGTGAGTTCGGATTGGTGTTGACGTTATGTGCCGTTGCAGCTGTCACTTCATCGTGGGCTGTGCTCCACACCATCATGGCCACGCGTTATGCCCGCTTGTTTTATGCAGAACCCAAGGGGGGTATCGATTTCAATCAAGGCGATGACCCTACGTTTCGCGATTTCGCCTACTTGGCATTCACGGTAGGAATGACTTTTCAGGTTTCGGACACCGCAATTTCGAATTCACGCATTCGAACGGCCTTGCTTGGGCATGCACTTATTTCGTTTGTTTATGCCACATTCATCGTCGCCGTGAGCGTAAACCTGATTGCAGGCTTAAGTCGTTAGACCCTTATGAGGCTTTTATCCTCGGCATAAGTCCCGCCTAGGTCCTCTGAGTATCCATTTGTCTGGTCTTTGGCTAGGTTGAAAAAGCCCACCTTGTCGCGCATCCCCCGTCGCGATGGGGTGGGCACCTTTTGATCACCTAGGATCGCCAAAAGGAATTGTCGACTTCGGCGAGGTGGGGAACGTGCGAACCAACGGATCTGCATTGATTCGGGCCACAGAGTTGGCTCAACTAGTGGCCGAGGGGCACCAACCGGTCATCTTGGATGTGCGCTGGAGTCTGGCTGGAGCCGATCGTGCGGCTTTTGAGGCCGGCCGTATCCCCGGAGCAGTGTTTTGCGACTTGGACCAAGATTTGTCAGACCACGCCCGTTCAGCCGAAGACGCGGGCCGGCACCCATTGCCGACCGCCGAAAAGTTCACCGCTTCTATGCAGGCGCTTGGGGTGTCGTCGGATTCACTAGTGGTGGTCTATGACGAACGAGATTCGATCTCTGCAGCACGTGCTTGGTGGTGCCTGACCTATTTTGGCCACACGAACGTTCGTGTCCTAGACGGTGGTTATTCGAGTTGGGTCAATGAAGGCCATGTCGTGACCACGCAGGTCGATGACGTCGTGACTTCTGGAGAACCGTTTATTGCTGCGCCCGGCCATTTGCCCACTGTCACCATCGATGAGGTGGCTTCGGGTGACGGCATCGTCTTGGTTGACGTGCGCGCGGCTGAGCGATTTCGTGGAGACTTTGAACCAGTCGATCCCGTCCCTGGTCACATTCCGGGCGCCATCAATTCACCCACCTTGGACCTCGTGGAGGAAGATGGGCGGTTCCTTGGCATAGAGGCTCTTCTTGCCCGCTTTGACGCCGCAGGCGTATTGGGGGATAGCGAATTACCCGTGGTGGCCTATTGCGGGTCTGGCGTCACAGCTGCCCACACGGTCTTAGCCCTGCACTTGGTGGGCAAGAGTGCTGCGTTGTTCCCAGGCTCTTACTCACAATGGTGTCGCGATTTGGACCGACCGGTGGCGCGTGGCGGGCTCTAGAAAGTACGTTCACCTCACATAATCAAGACACCATCGATGACTGCTTGGAGGCAATAAGTGAGCACGGTTGTTGTTACGGGAAGCACTAAGGGTGTTGGCTTTGCTCTCGCGAATGAATTCGCCAGTCGTGGATGGTCGGTGGTGATTTCGGGGCGCTCAATGCCGGCCATTGACGATGCGATGAACCGTATCCGTGAACGTACGCCCAATGCGCAGATCACTGGTGCAATCGTCGATGTCAGCTCTTTTGCCTCGGTGCAAGCTCTCTGGGCAACAGCGGTTGCGCAGTTCGGCTCGGTAGACCTGTGGATCAACAACGCCGGCCTTGCCGTCTCAACGAAGAAGATCATTGAAAACGATCCAACCGAGATCCAGGCCATGGTGACAACCAACGTCTTGGGAACCATGTTTGGTGCGCAGACTGCAGCAAATGGAATGTTGGCCCAATCCAAGGGCGGGCGCATCATCAATATTTTGGGCGGCGGTAGCGATGGCAACTTCCGTGAAGGCCAAGCCATTTACGGCGCCACCAAGCGCGGTCTGGGATTGTTTACCGCTGCCTTGATTAAGGAACTCAAAGGGACCAACGTTACCGTGGGTTCGGTGCGCCCTGGAATCTTGATCACCGAAGGGTTTGTCCGGGAAGCTCACGAGATGGGTCCGGAGCGCTACGCCAAGCAACGTAAGGCGATCAACATCTTGGGCGATCGTCCGCAGGACGTCATTCCGTGGATAGTTGACAATATTGAAAAGACGGCGGGCAAGCACGGTGCAGAGATCTCGTGGTTAACAACGCCGAAGATCATTGGGCGTTTCTCAAAGGCAGGCTTTAGTAAGCGTGACATCCTGACCGAATACGGCATTTAGGGTTCACCACTAAGGAATTGCATTTATGCGTAAGGTTGTTCTTGGCTTAATCGGCGGGCTGTTGATTCTGTCCGGAGCTATCGCCATGTTCTTTGGTGCGCTGCTGGTGGGTGTCTTCGGTGGTGATGGTCGCATTGATACCGATCCAGTGCGGATCAACTCGACGGCGACTGCTCTCTCGTCCGACATTGCCCGGATTGATGCGGGCCTACCCAGCGGTTTTGAATTTGCCCAGGTCTATATCTCGGCCACCAGTGTCAGTGGCAAGGACGTCTTCGTAGGTGTTGGACCGGCTCGCGATGTGCTGTCCTACCTCGCCGGGGTTCCCTATGACGTGGTCACCGATGTCAGTGGCCGCCCAGGCGATGAGGACTCCATCAATTTGCGCCGCGTCAGGGGAGAGGGAACGCCACCTGCTCCTAGCGCCGAGGCCTTCTGGGTGGAACAAAGCTCGGGGTCTGGGCGTCAAGACATTTCGTGGCCCATCAAGTCGGGTAAGTACCTTTTCGTCGTGATGAATGCCGATGGCTCGCCCAATGTTGATGTGCAAGCCACCGTGGGGATTTCTGCGCCGTGGTTGTTCTCCGCGGGACTGGGCGCCGTCATCGCTGGTTTGGTATTGATCATTTTGGGCGCAGTGAGTTTGGTCTTTGGATTCCGTAAAGGAAAAAACCGACCAGAACTGGTCTATGCGACACCGGGTTCTGCTGTTGCCAACGATCAAGCCGCTGTGGATCGTCCGTCCTATGTGGCAAACCCCCCTGT
>JBAXSF010000077.1:0-6080 GCA_037130835.1 Actinomycetes bacterium | reverse complement strand
AAACCAATTCTGAAACAACAACTGCAGCTACCCATAACGGTACGCGCACCCCCTGGCCCCTGTACAGCCGGTAGCCCAAATGGGGATTTAGGCACGAATTTCCGCTGCCCTAGCCCTTTGCGGGACCCCTTACCTACACGGCCTCGGGACGGCTAACGGCCGCCATATAGAGGTCATGGACCCCGTCCACAATGACTTGGCCGATGTCCTCGCCAGTGGCTGAGACCACCAACTGGGTGGCGTGAACAGACTGGGCCTTGTCTATGGCCTCACCAACGCAAACCGCGAGACTGATGCCGCCATTGCGGTGATGGCGGGCGAGGAAATTGCGCATCTGAGGCAACCCTTCATTGCCCAGCCTGAAGTCCGACACCACCACGACTAAGGACACTGCATCGGTTCGAGTGCCGATCTTTAGCCTGCGACGTAGAATTTGGAGGGCCTCGTGAACATTTTCCCAACGACCCGTTGAGGGAGTGGTCGCCACCTCAGTCTCTTGTAGCGTGGTCGAATCCGAAATGACATAGCCCGTATCACCCATCCCCACTAGGACAAACTCGCCGTTTACTTCCTTGACCGCATGGGCAACAATCCATCCTGCTCCAGCCACTTGATCTGCGACCTTATGCATAGATCCGGACTGGTCAACGATGATCCCGCAGTTCAAGGAATTGCGTTGCTCTTGCTTTCGCAGGGGTCGTTTAAACGGAAGGACAGTGTCGGCGACGGACTTGTCGATGTGCGACAGGGCATAGCGACGCAATGCCCGCCCCCCATGCAGTCGTCCAGGTGGGGTTGCGGACCAGACTTTTTCTCGATTTACCTCGGGGACATACCAGTGAGACAAACTCTCTGCCAGTGAACGACGAGCCAGAAACTCCTCTTGAGTGGCTGGGCGCAAGCTGACAGGTGGGTGGGCGGAACCTCCAGCCTGCGTGCCCACTTCGCCTTCGCGTGCACGCTGGGAGGCGGCCGCGCGGGATGTGGCGCACGTTGACGAATTAGGAGCAGGGCGGCGCTGGAAACTCTCATCATCCGACAGTTGACGCCGCATTTCGTCCTTAAAATCCATCCGATCCTTCAAGTAGTCATAAACATCAAGCCACTCTTGAACGCAAGCTGGATCAAGATCCTCTAAAGCGAGAACTCCCAATTCATGAGCATTGAAGGATCGCTGATAGACCCGCTGGCCGATGAGGGAAAACTTCATCACAGCAAGATCGCCTAAAATTCGGCGATAGCTTTGCAGCATCTGAGTCAAGACAGGCGGGATGTCAACGCCAGGATTCATGGCCTTTGCCATGGCGACGCGAACGCTCAACAACGTTGCACCTTCAGCGAGGAAGCAGACATCGTCATCATCGACCGGCTCACGCCATGAAGACAGTTGCGCGGCTGCAAGAGCAGCAAAGGCCAGGACCTCGCCGAACCAATACTTCGTCTGGTGAAAAAGGTTGTAAAGCCCGGCTGCGTCAGCCTGAAACTCCAGCAAAATCAAGTAGGCATTCTCGACCTTGGGATGATCTATCGACGAGACAACCTGTTGATGAGCGTGCACATCCCCATAGAGGTGCCCTAGTTCATGGGCCAACACGGCAAGCAGCTCCGGAGACGATGTCAACATCTCATCCGGCTCGTCGAGAACGTCCGGAACCTCATTGAGCTTTCCGCCCGATAAGAAAATGCTTTGGGTGCTTTTGCGTGAACATCCAATGCCACCAAACGGGTTATCGCAAAAGGCAACGGTTGCAGCCTTCATGCGCGTTCGCGATCGGATTTCCTGGGTGAAGTGATACGCAACCTGAGCCCATCCCCTCGTGGGGACAAACCTTTCCGCCCCACTTGCTCGACCGGTACCCATCAGACACTGACCTTGATCACATCAGCTTCCAAGCCGGTGAGTGACTGAATAGTCAGCACCACTTGGTTGCGTGCCCGCTCAGGACTGAGTGAGACCAATGCGTTGGCCCCTTGTTGAGGACCAAAGAGACTCCAGATTCGCGACACGGCAATGGCCTCTCGGACCTGCGGCGACCAGGAGATGTCATTTGTTGCGCGACGCTCGATGAGTGTGCGAACCAACTCCACCACTTCGGGAAGCACGCCAATTTCAGGCAGGACTTCCACATCTGTCTCTACCAGGTTGGGAAAGGTAAGACGAGAAATCAGCGCCTCGGACATACGAACCCCCACTGCGTGCGGGTTGCCAGCAAAGACGATGGCGAAGCCTGGCGCGGCCTCTACGGGTGGCATCTGTGGGTTTTGCTGCACATGCAAAGTGCCTCGGCCGTCAAGCAAGGGGTTGAGCAGGGAGATGACGCGGGCATCAATGAGGCCCACTTCATCAACGAACAGCACCGATCCATTTTTCATAGCACGCACGAGGGGTCCATCAAGCCACTGGAAACCCCTTTCAACTTGCACCCAGGTGCCGACAAAACTTGCTTCGTCCGTGTCGCCCGATCCAACGACTGTTTCCAAACCACCACAAAAGGCAGCCTCCACCAATGCAGTCTTGCCACACCCTGGTTCGCCGTACAAATACGGGGTGAGACCGTTGTTGACCGCGGTTTGCAGCACCGCAACATCGTCCACTTCGCCGATCTGTCGACCGAAGTAAACATCGCCATTAGGGCGCAAGTAGCGCGGGCGCGTGGACAGCGGTGCTTCGGGCGAGGTGGCCAATTGCCGGGCCGCGTGCGCAATTAAGCCGGGCTCACTTAACACAAGGCCAGGGTCGCGCGGAGGATGAAAACCATTCTTGCGATCCTGGTAATCCACGACTGTCGCGTGAAAAAAGGAAGTGAATTCACCGGCATCCAAGTGTCCCCGCAGTCTGCGTAAGAAAACCCGAGTCTGCCCGCGATACAACCGCTCACGGTTAGGCGTCAAAATCTCCTCAGTCACGATCTCGGGGAGGTTTTCGACGCGAATCCATTGGGTTACCTGATGACGGGCAGCAGGTTCAACATCCCTGGTAACGGTGAAGGGGTAGATGGTTTTGATCCGCAAGAAGTCCCCACCCGTCTCACACAGCACTTCCCAAGGCCCCAAGGGGGCAAACACCATCGACGTGGTTTCAGACATGAAAATCAGACCCTTCCGTAAAGGTCCGCATGCGCGAACCCGCTCTTCCCGCTTCGGTTGAAGCAGGCAGGTCTTCCCTTGGGGGCACCGTGCGCGGGTGGCGCGGTTGCCGGGACGACATCGCCAAGGGGCGTGAAGCGTCGTCCACTCTGGACCGCTTCGAACCATAAACCATCGGACTGACACTGTCCAATAGCTGTGCTCAAGCCACTTCCCACCAGTGGCCATCGGCTTTGATCGTGAGGTCAACATCTGAGGTGATGCCCTCAAACTCGCCGGGGTGCTCGGTGTGTACAGGCACCACAGCCCTTGGATTGATTGCAGAGATCAACCGCTCAAGATCGGCTGGAGTGGCGTGACCTGAGGTGTGGTGTTGGATCAGGGGCACGTCGTACTTTTTCAGCGTTTCCTGAAGTTTCACACCGGACGCCTTTTCCAAATAGCCGTCCCACTGCGACCAGACAACGGCCCCAACCTTCACTCTCGCGCTTCGAAGCAGTCTCAATAGATCCTGTTGGAACGACCCAAAGAGCACGTAACGCTCAGGGTTTTCGCTCAGGCGTTCGTCATAGATGCGATAGGGGCGGACAGCCTGCGTCTTTTCAAAGGCAGCAGCATTCTTGACCTTGATCCGCTGATGCAATGGCAGATACGCATGAACACGAGGCCAATCGGCTCCCAGTTGGGGAATCGTTGCCAAGCCCGTGCCGGCAACAACATCGCAACTGTACAAATCCAGGGCGAGATCACGATCAGCTTGAAGTGCTGCCCGATAGGTCGTGACCACGCGATCAATATTTTGCGGCGAACTTAAGACCACAACAAGCCCATCGGTGGCTTGCAATGTTTGGGCCAGCTCACGCTCAACTTCGGCCTCGCTCAGGCTCCCCTTGTCGCCCCCACTGCCCTCTGGGTGAACATTGGTTCCCTCACAGAGCAAGACATCAACATCTCGAGGAGGTTCATCGAGGAGTTGCTCGAACATGGACCCCTTGCGGCCGTGCCCTCGAATATCACCGGTATAGAACAGTGATTGTCCATCGGCCTGAATCAACAACGAATACGCATCAAAGGCCGAGTGATCATTGAGGAATGGTGTGACGGTGAACGGACCAACGGTCATGGGGACTCGGTGCTCAAAGTGGCCCGTCTCTTCAAGGTCAATGCCACTTCCCCACCACTGCGCAGCTCTCAAGATGTCAGCCGCGCCTTTTCCTACAAAGCGTGGAACCGTTGGATGAACTTGTGGCATGAGTCCCCAGTGATCCTGATGCCCATGCGAAATGAAAACCCCTAACAACGTCGGATCACCACCATCAGCCAGGCCATCCACAGCAGGAAGCGGAACTTCTTCGCCCCAAGCGGCTGTCAACGGCTTGCCCAAGTCAAGAACGATGCGTTGACCTTGCGATGCGAGTTCGACGCAATTTCCGCCGACTTCGTGAGCGCCGCGGTGAATGCGTACCTTCAAGAGCTCACCCCTTTAACAGGGTGGAGGCGCTCAATCGCCTCACGGAATGCCGCATTGACATTCGAGTGTGGCAATACTTCGCTGACAATCCCCCACACTTGATCAGAGGTCAAGTCCGTCGTGCGCAACAAGTGAAGCGCCAGCACAGCTGGGGTTCGCGATATCCCCTGAACACAGTGCAAGAGCACCTGGCGACCTTCATCAAGCAATGTGGCAACCTCTTGCTGAGCTTGGTGAAACGTGAAATCAAGATGTTGGTTGTACTCCGATTCGACCCGATCTATCAGCCACACCTCAACATGATTTTCAGGTTCAACCCCTTGCGCTGGCACTTCACCGACACCCAAGCGACACAGCGAAACGACGGCATCAACACCAATGGGAAGCTCGCGCACAGAGTCAACAGCCCCAACGAACAGACCAGGGCTTTGGACTACCGGCGAAATGTGGCCGAGATCGCCCCAGTCGGTGTAATCAAAAACGTCAACAGCGGGCCACCGGCTCGCCTCTACTTGACCGCCGTGCAGGGCCAGATAGGAGAGTCGGACAAGGTCTCGTGCGCGCAGTCCGGGCCAGCCATGCAACACCCGGTACCAGGCCAACGGAATCGCCGAGCGACCCCACTTAGCGCCAACCAAGCCCCCAGCGATGGCCGCAACCGTGTCAGTGTCGCCACCGCCGCAGACTGCCTCCTTGATTGCATCGCTGAAGTGATCCGCGGCAAATGTGCCGCGTGCGGCCTGCGGTTCATCAGCGAAATCCAACGAGTGATAAATCGCTGACCAAGCTCCCATGAGCGCTTCGACAACCCACCCATTGTTTACAAAGCGGTAGGGAAATTCTGTCTCCGCCTCGTCCAGGCGCTGTGCCCACACCTCCTGCTGATCCTCCGACAACAATTCCAAGCCAATACGAATATCGAGTTCGCCCGTCTTCACGGCGTGGGCAATGGCCACAGTCCACAGAGCGCAGGCATCACCGGCCTCAGGATCAAAGTGCGTTAATGCACTGATCGCGCGAGCAACCTGAGCAATGTGCGCATAGTCATGGCCGAGCAATGCGACCGCCACTGGCGCCGTCCGCATCAAGGAGCCGTTGCCCCCCGAGCGTCCTGAGCGTTCATGCAATTGCTGGGCGGCCTCGCGTGCACCCTGAGCCGTTGGGTCGCCAGCAACCGCGGCGAGCACTGCGCGCGTTTGCATGCCGACGTCTTGAGCGGACTCAGCCCAGACACACCAACGTGCCACCAGAGCGTCTTGGGTTGATTCCGCAGCCAGATCCAGTCCTTGGGCTGCTAATTCGGCAATGGCAATAGCCATTGATGTGTCGTCAGTCCACTCGCCCGGCGCAAACCCAAAGGGGCCACCACCCACCATGGGCACCAACGAGTCGCCGTTCATCGGCGGCTGAAATTCATAGCCAGCGCCCATGGCATCACCCGATGCCATGCCAGCCAGGACACCCATAGCCCGATCAACCTGGGCCGATGTCCATGAAATATCTAGTTCTCTCATAGTCCCCC
>JBAXSF010000076.1:0-6252 GCA_037130835.1 Actinomycetes bacterium | reverse complement strand
CCGGTTGGTGCCGATGGAGGCAAACATCGTTCCGTGGAAGGTCGCGATATGTGGCTCAGGCGCAAAGCTGCCCCACATCTTGGCGAAGGCATAGACGTTGTCCCGCGGATCGGTGAAATCAAGGGGCTGACGATTAGTCACAGGGTCTCCAGAAAGTGTGGGAGCAATCACGCTACCGGCTGGCTTGCCTGAGTGGGCGTGGTTTCGCCATCAGGAATACGCTGAAGCCTATGAGCCAATCCATGGGAGCGCGACCGTCCAGTGGAGGACCGCGATCCTTGATGGGTCCTGACATCCTTCCCGAAAACTCCGCGGTGCCACCGGGCACCATTCCGCGCGTTATCGCGCTCTTTCGACCCCACAAAGTGGGATTGGGTGTCGTCTCGGCGATCGTGATCATCAGCGGCGCGCTGAGCATCTTAACGCCTTTACTCATCCGCAATCTCATCGACAAGGCGCTGTTTCCCGCCTCGGAACTGCCGAATATTGACCTGCTCTGGAAGATCAGTCTTGAGCTCGTGGGGCTCACCATTGTTGGTGCGCTCCTGGGGCTGTGGCAGACCTACTTAACGGCCGGAATTGGCCAGGCGGTTCTGCGTGATCTGCGCACCAAGCTTTTCGATCATTTGCAATCGTTGTCACTGAAGTTCTTTACCGGAACTCGCACCGGCGAAATTCAATCGCGGCTACAAAACGACGTGGGTGGTCTTCAAACCGTTGTCAGTGACACGGCAGCGACCTATGTCAGCAACGTCGTCGTCCTGATCTCCACGGTGATCGCCATGATTATCTTGTCCTGGCAGCTCACCGTCGTTTCGTTGATCATCTTGCCGGTCTTCATTTGGCTCACCTCTGTGGTGGGTAAATATCGGCGTCGCGTAAGTGCTGCTACTCAAGTCTCTTTGGCTGATATGTCAGCTATTACTGAGGAATCTCTGAGTGTCTCGGGGGTTTTGCTCGCCAAGTCCAACGGCCAGCAAGCCGGTGCGTCTGACGGTTACCGCAAACAAAGTTCGATCCTGGCCCGCCTTCAAGTCAAACAACAAATTGTCGGCCGCGGATTCTTCATCGTGGTCTCATCGTTCTTTTCTGTCTTGCCCGTCGCCGTGTTTATCGTCACCGGCTACGTCAACACTGGTGGAATTGTCATCACCGCCGGAACCATCTTGGCGTTCACCGGATTGCAGACCCGACTCTTCTTCCCCTTAGGCCAACTCCTACAAAGCACGACGGAGATTTCGAGTTCGCTTGCGTTATTCAACCGCATCTTTGATTACCTCGACGTTGAAGCCGACATCGTTGATAAAGACGATGCAATTGACCTTCCCGAACCCGTCAAAGGTCGTATCGAATTTGATGCGGTTCGCTTTTCTTACGATCCCAAGCCGAAAAAGGGCGAACCGACCTATGCCCTCAAGGGCGTGGACTTCACCATTGAGCCCGGCATGCTGGCGGCTTTCGTCGGCCCCAGCGGTGCCGGCAAGACCACGATTTCCTACTTGGTTCCTCGCCTGTATGAGGTCACCGAGGGCGCTGTGCGCATTGATGGTCACGACGTGCGCGACCTCAAGGCCACCTCACTGGCCAACGCCATCGGAGTGGTCACCCAGGAGAGCTACCTCTTCCACGCCACCATCAACCAGAACCTGCGCTACGCCAACCCCGAAGCCACTGAGGAACAGATTCAGGCTGCCGCCCGAGCGGCTCAAATTCACGACCGGATCCTCACCTTTGATGAGGGCTACGACACCATGGTTGGTGAACGCGGTTATCGCCTCAGCGGTGGTGAGAAGCAACGACTCTCCATCGCGCGCGTGGTCTTGAAGAATCCCCGCATCCTCATCCTTGATGAGGCCACCTCAGCCCTGGACACCACCAACGAGCGCCTCGTTCAAGCGGCGTTAAAGCCCTTGATGAAGGACCGCACCACAATCGCCATCGCCCACCGGCTGTCCACGATTCGCTCGGCAGATGTGATCTTTGCCGTCAACGACGGCCGAATCGTCGAGCATGGATCGCATGACGAGCTCCTTACCCACGGTGGGGTCTACGCAGACTTGTATGAGCAGCAATTTGGTGGTGGCGCAATCGAAGCCCGGTTTGAAGACGGCATCATCCTCAGCGATGGGCACGTGGTTCCCATGCCAGCCAAGGACGAGGACCACGATCAGGGCGAAGGTGGCGACAGCGCGCCCAAGAAGACAGGTCGTTTTGGCGACGCTGGGCGGGCTGCGGCATCCATGCCCATGGGCTAGCCGGTAGACTGCGGATGTGCCTAAAGGCGATGGGCTCCTCAACCACGATCTGCTCCCTGGCGACAAGGGACCGCAGGATGCTTGTGGCGTATTCGGAGTGTGGGCGCCGGGGGAAGAAGTATCCAAACTCACGTACTTCGGTCTCTACGCACTTCAACATCGCGGCCAAGAATCAGCAGGCATTGCGGTTTCTGATGGTGACCAAATTGTCGTTTACAAAGACATGGGCTTGGTCTCACAAGTTTTCAACGAAGGCATGCTCGAATCACTCAGCGGGCACCTAGCGATCGGTCATACGCGCTACTCCACGACCGGTGCATCGGTGTGGGAGAACGCACAACCCACCTTCCGCGCAACAGCAACCGGAAGTATCGCTCTTGGCCATAACGGCAACTTGACCAACACCGGTGACCTGGCACAAATTCTCGACAACTTGCGCAACACCGGTGAATTAAATTTCCCTGGGAGTTTTTCCACTACTCCCAAAGCCACCAACGACACCGACCTGATCGCGGCCTTGATGGCCGCACACCCAGAGCGCTCCATGGAATCGTCTGCGATGGAGGTGCTGCCCCAACTGCGCGGTGCCTTCTGCTTGGTCTTTATGGATGAAAACACCCTGTACGCAGCCAGGGACGCACAAGGAATTCGCCCCATGGTGCTCGGTCGCCTTGAGCGCGGCTGGGTGGTGGCCAGTGAAACCGCAGCCTTAGACATCGTCGGCGCGAGCTTCGTCCGCGAGATTGAAGCCGGCGAGCTGATCGCCATCGACGAAAACGGTTTACGTTCGCAACGCTTTGCCGAACCTGAACCCAAAGGATGCCTGTTTGAGTACGTCTATTTGGCTCGACCAGATACCACCATTGCCGGTGTCAGCGTCAACGAAGCGCGCGTTGAAGTCGGGCGCAGGCTCGCACGCGAAGCGCCGGTCGAAGCAGACCTGGTTATTCCCGTCCCCGAGTCTGGAACACCAGCCGCCATTGGGTACTCGCAAGAAAGCGGCATCGTCTACGCGCAGGGGTTGGTCAAAAACGCCTACGTTGGACGCACCTTTATTCAACCCAGCCAAACCATTCGTCAACTCGGCATTCGTCTCAAGCTCAATCCGCTGCGCGATGTCATCGAAGGCAAACGTCTCGTCGTTGTTGACGATTCCATCGTGCGTGGCAACACCCAACGTGCGCTCGTTCGTATGTTGCGCGAAGCAGGGGCTGCTGAAGTCCATGTGCGGATCTCGTCTCCCCCCGTCAAGTGGCCCTGCTTTTACGGCATCGACTTTGCTAGCCGCGCAGAACTGATTGCCAACGGTTTGACGGTGGATGACATTCGGGCATCTATCGGAGCCGATTCGCTTTCCTACGTTTCTCTTGAGGAACTCATTGATGCGACCACCATCAAGAAGGACCATCTGTGTCGGGCCTGCTTCGATGGTGTCTACCCCGTGGAAATCCCCGAACCAGCACTGACGGCCAAAAACACCCCCGAAACCACCACGTTGGTTGATATTGACCTCGTAGGTGGCGGTGCCAGCGATGCGCTGAGTCGCCCATGACCTCCTCGTACGCCGCAGCCGGCGTTGACGTAGAAGCTGGCGAGCGCGCCGTCGCCTTAATGAAGGCTTCGATCAAAGCAACTGGTCGACCCGAAGTGGTCGGTGACTTTGGCGGGTTTGCTGGTTTGTTTGATATCTCCGCCGTAAAGAACTACGCCAAGCCATTGTTGGCTACGTCGACTGACGGTGTCGGCACCAAAGTCGCCATCGCCCAGGCCATGGATATTCACCACACGATCGGGCTAGACCTCGTGGCGATGGTTGTTGACGACCTGGTCGTGTGTGGCGCTGAACCGTTGTTCATGACCGACTACATCGCCACTGGCAAGGTAGTGCCCGAACGCATTGCGGCCATTGTCAGCGGAATTGCCGCTGGCTGTGAAAAGGCTGGCTGTGCTCTTGTTGGTGGCGAAACTGCGGAGCACCCTGGCTTGCTTGAGCCCGATGAATACGATCTGGCGGGAGCCGGCACCGGCGTTGTTGATGCCGACCAGCTCTTGGGGCCAGACCGCGTTCGTGCTGGCGACGTGGTGATCTCCATGGCGTCAACCGGCCTGCACTCAAATGGCTACTCGCTGGCCCGCCACGTCTTTTTCACTGTCGCTGGTTGGAAACTTGACCGCGAAGTTCCAGAGTTTGGTCGAACCCTAGGCGCCGAACTCCTTGAACCCACCGCAATCTACGCACTGGACTGTCTGGCCCTGGCCCGCGACGCCTCGATTGAACTGCGCGCCTTTACCCACATCACCGGTGGCGGAATCGCTGCTAACTTGGCTCGAGTTCTGCCCACACACTTACACGCCGATCTTCGTCGCGACACATGGACGCCACCTGCGGTCTTCACCACCATCGGCGACCTAGGAAATGTTGACCGAGTCGAGTTGGAAAAGACGCTCAACATGGGCATCGGCATGATGGCCATCGTCGCGCCGACGAGTGTGGATGCCACGTTGTCGCTCTTGGCTCAGCGCGGAATTACCGCCTGGGTAACCGGTGAAATACGCGAGCGCCAAAACGGCGAACTCGGGGATGCTCCCGCAAAGGGTGGCGGCGGCGGTTCAGCTCAACTGCAAGGCGACTACGCGAACTGATTTAGTCGTTGTCCTCGTCGTACTCATAGGTAGTGTCATCAGCCGATTCGCTATCGCTAGACGGTGCGCTAGATTGCGATGATGACTGAGCAAGTTCAGCCTGCAGGGCGTCCAAATCGGTCCCGCTGGAGGCGTACTTCAACTCGCGAGCGACCTTGGTCTGCTTGGCTTTGGCTCGGCCGCGCCCCATGGCTCGACCCCCTCATGTGCTCAGGTGACCCTCATGGGCCGCTACGGGAACATTCCTAAGGCTACCCTCAAAGGGCGCCTTTGCGCATTCAGGGCAGGCGAGACAATTCCGCCAAGATCGGAACTTTCGCCCAAAAGCACCTACGTTTCACAGCCGGTAAGGCAAGATGGGCAACAGCAATCAATGACAGGGGGATTTACACCATGGTTCACGACTCGTCTCAGGGAGAAAACCTGCTCACGCCTGCCGAAGTGGCGGCGATGTTCCGAGTCGACCCCAAGACGGTCACCCGCTGGGCCAAGGCCGGAAAGATTTCGGCTATCCGCACGCTGGGTGGCCACCGCCGCTATCGCGAGTCCGAGGTGCGGGAATTGCTCGACGGCATCCCACAGCAACGCGCCGCCAAGGATGACCTCACCGCCTAGGCGATGAGCGCCCTTGACGGCGCGTAGAAGTGCTGGGTGAAACTTAGTTGTTCTTTTGTGCCGCAGCCTTGAGGTTTGAGCCAGCTGACACCTTGGCGGTGTGCGTGGCGGCAACCTGGATCTCAGCACCGGTCTGAGGGTTACGGGCGGTACGGGCGTTGCGGAAGCCGGTCTCGAAGGTCAAGAAGCCAGGCAGACTCACCTTGCCGCTCTTGCTTGATCCCAGTTCATTTGCAACTACATCGGCAAAACCCTTGAGGACAGCGTCAACGTCCTTGGCGCTCTGACCGGTCTTTGCGGCAACAGCGGCCACCAATTCACTGCGGTTCACAGACTTCTCCTTGAGTACGGGTGTGGCACGGCTGCGTGCCTACCTTCAAGCCTAGGGGGTAGGCCCTGCCTAGGCAGGCACCCCCCTCGGTAAGTCTTAGAGCAAACCACAAGAGTTCACCACGACCCCAGACCACGTCTACACCGCTTGTTACCGGTGGGGTTCAGGAATGAGCTCCAAAATGCACGACGAGGCAGCATGCATATGAGCCAAGCAAGCTCTTCAAACAACTGGTGGTCAGGGGCGGGTTCGATCCGCCGACCTACCGCTTTTCAGGCGGCCGCTCTCCCAACTGAGCTACCTGACCGAACAGGTCACCCAATGGGTGTCCTGGCGACCCCGACCGGGCTCGAACCGGCGACCTCCGCCGTGACAGGGCGGCGCGCTAACCAACTGCGCTACGGGGCC
>JBAXSF010000075.1:0-6258 GCA_037130835.1 Actinomycetes bacterium | reverse complement strand
CCGGCGAAACCTGTGGTGACACTCATCGCGGCTCAAAGGATCGTTGCCACCACGTTGGAAAAGAACATCCCCGTGTTGCTAGCCGCTGGCTGCACCGTCCGATTGATCACGTTGCATGATCCGCGCTCTGCACTCGATGCCATTGACCTCGTTCATCAACGACTTACCCTGCAAGCATTCAAGCGCGGTCGCTCAAAGGCCACTCGAGTGATCAAGCGCAACCTCCTTGCCCCCTTCACCGCACCGATCATGAAGGCGCTGAAATTGCCACAACAGGTTGACCTGCTGATCCGCATGGACCCCACTCTGGACGAATGGATTGCCACGACCGATGTGTTCGTCGCCTTGGATCGATATGCGGCTTACGCAGCGAACAACAGCTCGCAACGATCTGGCCATGCAGTGGCCATCCTTGGAATGCGCGAAATTACGCGCTTAGTCACCTCGTCAACCCAGCAGGGTTAAGGAACTAAAGAGTAATTGTTTGGTTGGTCTTGGCAGATTCCAAGACTGCCTCAGCAACACGCACTGTTGAAAGACCTTGAGCTAGCGTCACGATGTCGGACGGCTTGCCCAAAATCGCATCGCGGAATGCCTGGTGCTCGCTCAGCAACGGCTCAGGCTTCGCAATCGCAAACCGCGTGACATTGCCCTCGCTCACCCCACGGAACTGGGCGATCTCTCCCCAGGTTGTGGCGATGGTTCCATTTTCAAAGTAGGTCAAGTCGGCGGTCAATGTATCGGCGACCAACGCTCCGCGCTCACCCGTAATGACGGTGACGCGCTCTTTGAGTGGCGAGAGCCAGTTCACTAGGTGGCTAGTGACTGTTCCGTTTTCCAACAAACCAGTCACTGCTACCAAATCCTCATGCTCTCGACCGGAGCGGTGGGCCACCTGTGCGGCTACCGTACGGAAGGCACTTCCCGACACCCACGCGGTGAGGTCGATGTCATGTGTGGCCAGGTCCTTAACGACACCCACGTCCGCAATGCGGGCCGGGAACGGTCCCTGTCGTCGTGTTGCAATCTGATAGATATCACCCAGATCCCCAGCTTCCAGGCGGCGTCGCGCTTCTTGAAGCGCGGGGTTATACCGTTCAATATGTCCGACCGCGCCCACTAATCCGGCTGCTTCAAATGCAGCGACGATTCGCTCAGCGCTAGCCGTGTCAAACGACAGCGGCTTTTCAATCAGCGCATGGACTCCGGCAGCAGCCAAGGTGAGAGCAACGGTTTCGTGCAGCGCTGTCGGTACGGCCACGACGCAATAATCAATGCCGCTGGCAACGAGAGCGTCAATATCGTCAAGTACGGGGCGACCACCGGCCACCCCATGCGAGTCTCCACCCATGTCGGCAACAGCAACGAGCTCGACACCATCAAGACTGGACAACACTCGGGCGTGGTGCCGGCCCATCATCCCTAGGCCAATGAGCCCTGCGCGCAACGTCATCGCACACCAGCCTTCGTTAACGAATTAATGGCCGTCACGATCTTTTCCAGGTCAGCACTGGAGAGCGACGGATGAACAGGCAAAGACAACACTTCCTGGGCTGCTGACTCAGTCTGTGGAAGATCTAACGCCAGATTGAACGAGGGTAAGCGGTGATTAGGAATCGGGTAATAAACACCCGTTCCCACCCCGAGCTCTAGCAAGCGAGCTGCGAACGCATCTCGATCCTGATCCACGACCCGAATCGTGTACTGGTGATAGACATGAACGGCGCCTGGTGCAACAACAGGGATGACGACACCCTCTAAGTGGTCATCAAAGAATTTTGCATTCGCTTGTCGCTGCTGAGTCCAGCCTGCCAATTTGGTCAACTGAACTCGACCGATGGCCGCATGCACGTCGGTCATTCGAGCATTGAACCCCACTACTTCGTTCTCGTAACGACGCTCCATACCTTGGTTTCTCAGCAACTGAACTCGGCGAGCAAAATCGGCATCGTGGCAGGAAACCATGCCGCCTTCGCCTGAGGTCATGTTCTTGGTGGGGTAGAGCGAGAACATGCCAAATTCGCCAAAGGTTCCCACCGACTGCCCCTGCCATTGCGCGCCATGGGCCTGCGCCGCATCTTCAAAAATGGCAATCCCATGCTTTTGCGCCAGCGCATTGAGCGCTGTCATGTTCGCCGGGTGGCCATACAAGTGGACGGGCATGATGCCCTTGGTGCGAGGAGTGATAGCCGCTTCCACTGCCGCGGGATCGAGGCAAAAAGTTTCGGGCTCAATATCGACGAAAATCGGCGTGGCACCAGTTAACGCAACAGAGTTTGCTGTCGCGGCAAACGTGAAGGACGGCACGATGACCTCATCGCCTCGTCCCACTCCGGCCGCTAGCAATCCCAAATGGGAACCTGCCGTACCCGAGTTGACCGCGACGCACTGCCATCCGCCGGCCACCTGCGCACCAAATTCAGATTCGAAGGCGGCGACTTCCGGACCACCTGCGATCATTCCCGAACGAAGTACGCGATCAACTGCCTCTCGCTCTTCATCTCCAATGATGGGCTTTGCGGCGGGGATGACTTCAGTCATTTTCCATCTCTTCTAACGTATCTTCACCAGTTTGGACATAGACAGCACCGGTTTCTTCGCACCGAAACTTGCGCTCATCAACTAACACTAGCGGTATCCCTGCTCGGCCAACCCAACCAATCCGCTTGGCTGGCACTCCTGCCACCAGGGCAAAATCCGGCACGTTTTTCACGACAACAGACCCCGCTGCAACAACAGCCCAGCGACCGATGATCACGGGCGCAACACACGTCGCATTGGCACCGATGGATGCACCCTGGCGAATCGTCACACCAACAGGCTTCCAATCGTGGCCACTTTTCAACTCACCAGTTGGCGTGACTGCGCGCGGAAAGTGATCATTCGTCAGCACCACGGCTGGCCCAATAAAGACGCCATCCTCCAAGATCGCTGGTTCGTAGACCAAAGCGTAATTTTGGACCTTGCAATTGTCGCCCAGCTGCACCCCGGACCCGATATATGCACCTCGGCCAATAATGCAGTTGGCACCGAGCGTTGCGTTATCGCGAACTTGTGCTGAATGCCAGATAGTCGAACCAGGTCCAATAACCGCTGACGGATCAACATCGGCATCAACAATGCGAACCTCTGGGTGAGACATGTCAGACATCCTCAAGAGTCGCAGCGCTAGGAGGTGCGTCAACAAACTTCGAATATGCCTTCACGACCTCAGCAGGGGTGCCACGTTCCATGAGGCGACCCTTGTCCAACCAGATTGCTTCGGTACACATCTCTTGAAGGGTGGCCAACGCATGAGACACAAACACCATGGTTCGGGCCTCACGAACCAAAGACATCATCTTCTCGGTGGCCTTCTTCTTGAACCGCGCGTCACCGGCTGAGAGTGCCTCGTCAACGAGCAAGATATCGGGCTCCATGTGGATGGCGACGGCAAACGCAAGCCGGCTGTACATGCCCGATGAATAGGCGCGCATGGGCATCTCTAGGAAGTCACCTAGTTCAGTCCAATCAGAAATTTCCTCAAACTTCGCCTCGATTTCCGCACGGCTATACCCCGCAGCAAGTCCGCCAAGAATGACGTTTTCGTGTCCGGAGAGATTGGCATCAAAACCAACACCTAAGGCCAACAACGTGCTCACTCGCCCTCGAACCTGAATCTCACCGGAGCTGGGCGGCAAGATTCCTGCGATCGCTCGCACAATCGTTGACTTGCCAGCACCATTACTACCGACAATGCCCAACACTGATCCAGTGTGAACATCGAATGAAACATTCTTGACGGCTTCGATCTCGCGGATCAAACGTTCGCCACGTCCCGCGCGCATGACAGCAGACTTAAGGGTCGGGCGCTTTTCAAACGTCGTCCGATATGTAATGGATACATCACGGACGGAAATTGACGGAGGATTAGAGTCGGACGGCAAAATCGCGCTCCCTCGACATAAAGACGAACGCGCCAAGGAACAATACGCCAAAGCTCCATGCGGCAGCCAGGATCGTCTGGGATAGGAAGGGCAGCTCGTGCTCAATGATGATCCGGGACCAACCACCAAGAATCGAGAAAAGGGGGTTAAGAATCTCCAACGTCCGCAACCGGTTGGGAACCTGCTCCGCGAACCACAAAACCGGTGATACATAGAGCCAGATGCGGTTCACATAAGGCAAGAAGTTGCTCGTATCTCGGAAATATACCTGGCACGTGGCCAGCAAGAGTGCCATTCCCGTCGCGAAGGCCAGCAAAAAGATAAACCAAGGAATCGCGACTAAGTCAATCACATTCAACTTCACGGGACCGATGACGAGCGCCACGAGCAAAACCAGCAAAGTGGGCCAAAACTTGCGAATTGCCGTCCGTACTTCCGACAGTGGAAGCAGCATCCGCGGGAAGGCTGTATTCGTGATCATCTTGCCGGCCTTGACCACGGACTTTGCTCCACCGGTCATGGAATTCGAGATGAAGAAGAAGGCAAAAAGACCACACAGTAGGTGCGAAAAGTAGCTTGGGTCACTGGCCGCGCGACTGGACAAAATAGTCACGAGGATGAAATAGACAACTGCAAGGAGAAGCGGGTTCAGTACGTTCCACAATTGCCCCAAGACGGTGTCCGACTGGGTGGATCGAAGTTTGGCTCGCGAGGCTTCGGCGGCAAAAGCTCTGCGGCGCCAGGTCTCTCGAAAATAGGGCCCTAGGTGCGGAAGACCGGCCCGAAAAGGTTTGTACACGTGGACGACGCCACTGAAATCATCCTCGGACTGACTAACTGCAGAGCGCACGTGATGTTCCATTTCGTCGGATGACTGGTTGAAGCAAAATTTACTCCGAACAAACCCATTCGTAACTACTTCACACTACCAGCCGCAGGCATGTTCACCTTGAGCCACAACGCCCTGCGTATCCAGATTTTCCTTGATCCCGCGCGCCTCTAGGTCAGCAACGTTGCGGTTACAGGAACCACCGATTTATCCGTGTGACCTTAACAATACCTAATCCACCCTAATCCTTGACGTAAGAAAACCTGCTCCCCATGTGCAATGCATCACGGCCAACGTCACCGGAATCGTGCACTGAACCCGCAAGCCCTGACCGCGACCAATCCACACACCCGCCGCCAACACCGTGAGGCCATAGCCCAGCGGAAGTACCAAGCCAGCAGGAAATCCTGCGAGTCCCACGAGGACCCCCAGCACCAACAAACACACAAGAATCGGCGGAGCTAAGTACCGCAACGAAACCGTTCCCGTGTGCCGGCGCATCACCACACGACGCCACCGCCCGTATTCAAAGTATTGACGCGCCAAACGACGAATGGTCGACCTCGGGCGATAGGTGACTTCGAGTTCCGGGGTGAACCACACCTGACCACCCGTTTCCCGGATCCGATGATTGAGTTCCCAATCCTGGGAACGAACAAATCGTTCGTCATAACTTCCAACCCGATCCAACGCACTTCGGCGAAATGCACCGAGGTACACCGTTAACGCCTGGCCTGCGGATCCGCCGGTATGAAAAGCTGCAGACCCCACGCCGATGGTGGACCGCATCGAACATGCAACAGCGCGTTCAAACGGCGTTACGCCTTGGGCTGCCATTACGCCACCAACATTGTCGGCCCCTGTTTCTTCTAACACCCTGATCGCAGTCGAGACATATGTTGCAGGAAAAAGGGCATGCCCATCAACGCGAACGATAAATCGCGACGCTGGGTTGCTCGCAGCGATTGCGGCGTTCAATCCGGCTGGCGTTCGGCCTGTTGGATTGTCAACAGTGCGTACGCGAGCATCGGCTTCGCAAAGTTCCTGAGCTATGGCATGGGAGTTGTCCGACGATGGCCCCAGCGCTAACACGACTTCAAGTGGGCCGAGATAGTCCTGAGCCAGCACACGCTTGACGGCTTCCGCCAGGTGCAATTCCTCATTCAACACCGGCATGACAATGCTCACACTCGGCCACGAATCCTGACTTGTACTGTCCACGGCTAATGACGGTACCGGCAACGGTCAAACAGGACCCGGCGCGCCCACGCCATAGGAGCCTAAAATGTGTCCATACAATGATCTGGTGAACCTGGCAGGCCCCATGTGCGTCCAACTTCCCATGAGCGGGAAAGAGCAATGAGCGGCTACGACGACTTTTTTCGACCCGAACCAGGCGAGCAGTCAGCTTCCGCTGAGTTGCCGCCCGAACTGTCGCCGCGCCAACGATCCCCCCGTCCTTCCGGACCGAATTACCGCAGAATCTTGAGTTGGATCGCCGGC
>JBAXSF010000074.1:0-6287 GCA_037130835.1 Actinomycetes bacterium | reverse complement strand
AGCGCCTAAACCCGGCAGGTTACTGGTTCGAGTCCAGTCGGGGGAGCCACAGCCCAGTACTGATGGTGATCATCGGGCCCCACCGTTGCTCCTAGTTTGTGCAATAGTTGGTCGACGGTTGAAAAGGTGGCGTACCGCTCCCAACCGGGCAGGCTGAAGGGTTCCCAGCATTGAAAATCACGTCAACCCGGCTCGCAACGCAGGCCGATGCTCAAGCCATCGCTGATCTGGTCAACGCGCATGAATTGAGTGTCGATCCAGCCACCAGTGTGATGAGTGCTGAGAGCGCCCTGGATTTCATGACCGGTTATGTAGATCCGACTGGCACTCACTTATTGAGCATTGATGGTGAATCTGGATTCTCTGCGCTGGTAAATCTTCATCCTGATGCAGTGCGAGGTCGATTCTTCCCGGATATCTACGCCATGCCATATCTGACCAATGTGGAAGATCTGGCTCTTTGGACGATCGAGCTAGCGGAAGCTGAGCATCCAGACTGGCCGATGTGGCCAGGAGTGAATTATCTGGACAACCGCTTGAAGGCCGGATGGGCAGAGCATGGATTTGAATTCTTACGTCGTTACTTCACGATGCGAATGCCGACCTCAAGAGTTGCATCGATCAGACAGGTTGCTGATGTGCAAATAAGAGCGATCGATATCTCAGGCCCAGATCAAGTTGCCACATGGCACGCACTGAACCAGAACTCGTTCTCGAAGCACTTCGGATTTGCGCCACGGAACCTCGACAAATGGCGAGAACTTGTCTTTGGAGAAGGGTCCCTTGACCCCAACGGCGTATTCGTGGCCTTCAAAAACGGCCTTGCGGTTGGCTACTGCCAGTGCAATGACGAGTACGCGGAGGAGAAGAAAGGGCAAATCGCGAGCCTTGGTGTGACGCAAGAGCACCAGGGAACAGGAATTGGCGAAGCATTGCTGCAAGTCGGCATCACGTACTGTGCTTCAAAAGGATACGAAACAGTTGAACTCAGTGTGGATACCGGAAACGAAACTGGAGCACTGAGGCTCTACGAAAAGGTGGGGTTCACCCCCGAGTCTTCCTGGATCCAGATGCACCGCCCTAGTGATAATTTCCCTAAACAAGGGGGCTGAGCGCGCCGGCGTCACTATTCTTTTGGTGTGAACACCTCAACCCCAAGCACGGTCATCAAGCCGTGGCAGCGCGTGAGCCGGGAGATCGACCTTCCGGTGCCTACCGCCATTTGGGTGTTAACAGCGCATGCGCTCACCATCCTGGTTCCGCTTGTGCAGGTGGCAGTGGTTAATCAGCACTACACCTACCTGAGCAACGTCCTTGATAAGCCGGGACTGCTGTACGTATCGGCGGGGTTGTTCATCGTGGCGAGTGTGTGCGAAAGCGCCCAAAATACTCTCGATCGTTGGTACTTAACCGGCGTTCCGCCATCGCTATTGGACTGGCTGTTTAGCTCAATGATCGTCTACGGGCTGGCATTCCAAGTTTTGGCAGCGGTGGGCAACACCGCTTGGACGTGGCCCGCCACGTTGGCGATTGCGACCTTGTTCCCGATCGCGTACCTGTTGGGCCTACCTACGCCACCCATCCAGGCCGTCCTTGGTTTAGCGGCGGGTGTGGTGATTTATCAAGCCTTGAATCAACCTGTTGTCTTCTTTTCCTTGGTGACCGTCTTTATGACCTTGTTCTTCCTGGACGTCTTGCTCAAAACCAAACAACAAGTCATGCACGGATTTACCACGATCGTGAATGCGTTTAGCGTCGTCGCGCTGTGTGCGGGAATCATCTGGGCGGCCAACGATGAGAAGGGCATGTCCTGGCCGGTGCTCATTGGTGTCGCGATCGTGATCGTCGCCGGGCTGCTGGGGCTTCGACCACAACTGCTTAAGCTTCCACAAACCCCACGCGCCAAAGAACCCAACCCCTCGTAGGGATTGGGTTCTTCTTGAAGGCCTTGTAGTTAGTCCTTTTTCTTGCGACCAAATAGTTTCTTGAGTGGGTTCTTGCTGCCGCCCTCGCCGTCGGCTCCACCCATGCCGCTGACACCAGCCTGCGCCATCTGTTCCTTGACGACTTCGCCAGTGATGCGGTCGTAGCCATTTTGTGCAGCAAAGTCCTCCATGTTGCCCACGGCGAACTTACGAACGAACTTCGGCGCCTTGGCAATCATGGCCACTGCGTCCTCGTCCCAGTCCATGGAGACCTTCAGGCCCGCCTTGGCTGCGGCGTCATCTCCACTTGAGGTCTGACCAGCTGCGTACGCGGCTTCACGGGCATCGGCTTTGGCTTCGCGCTCTTTCTTGCGATCCCAGTAGTTCGATTCCTCAGTGCGCGTGGCTTCGTACAAGCCCTTTACGTCGGGGGTAGCACCCAGGATGGAGATGAGGTTGTTGGCCCAGCGTGTTGGAACTATGACAAACATTTCCGTTGGCTTGAGCTTGTTGTTCATGCGGCCACCAAAGTCGCCGGTGGTCAAGATGACGTTCTCCTCAAAAAACGGAGTGACGAAGGCATCGCTGCAAAAAGATGATCCAGCAGCAGCGCTAGGTTGCACCCCATCTTCCACGGCCCGTGCGGCCGCAATTTGCCCAGCCATAACTGGCTCACACACCACGACGATCCACTCGATCTCTGCGCCGGCGGGAACCTTCTCTAAGGGGGCTGCTCCCAAGCCCTTCATCGAACCAGTGGGCAGTCGAAACTTGCCACTGTTGACTGCCAAGCCTGCGTGATCGGTGTAGGCCGGGATGAAGACAGGCAACAGGCGCCCGGAAGCAATCAATTCGTTGCCATCGTCAAAGCCGGTCAGGAACGATCCGTGCGAACAGTCGTGGTTTTCGCTGTTCATATGAACAGGTCGGTCCTCGTCGCGCGCAATGCGCAAGATCGCGCACGCATCTACTCGCTCACTCGAGGTGTAGGCCGGGTGGATTTCGTCACGGAAGAGCGTGACGGCCACGGCTTGTCCACGAATTTTCCCCTTCAACGCAGCAGCAATACCTGCGATGTCGAGTTGCGTTGAAGAGGTTGTTTGCGTCATTAGGACTCCACGACTTCCTTGAGCTTGTCCATGCTTTCAGCAATGCGAGGTGCGATCACTGACTTGAAGATACCCGCAAACATCATGCCCATGGGGCCACCAGGCTTAGGCATGTCAATGACTTTGTCCACCTTGGTGCCATCGCCCTCAGGCGTGAGGCTGAACGAGTTGATGTATTCCTCACCGTCTTCAAGGCTAGACAGGGAGAACAATTCGTTGGCGTCGTTGGCGAGGACAGTGACTTCGTTGCGCTTGTCATCGCTGTCACGGGAGACACCGAAGGAGGCAAACGTCGAACCAGCCGCAAAACTGGGGTCACTGACTTCTTCTATTCGGTAGGCATTAGCCGACCACTTGGCGTGGTTGTTTACATCGCTGATGAAAGCAAACACCTCGTCAGCGGGCTTGTTAACAACAACACTGAAAGTCTCGACAATGCGGTCAGCCATGAGTACTCCAAATAAGAGGGATGTGTGTTTCTCAGATCATCCCTGTCTAGCACATGGTTCGCCACCGGAAAACCCACTTCGTTAACCGGCTTTCATGCCTACATTGACCAACCACTAGGGTCAAATCCCGCTGGGGGAGGTAGCTCAGCCGGTCAGAGCAGCGGACTCATAATCCGTCGGTCGTGGGTTCGAGCCCCACCCTCCCCACCATCGATATCATTGTGTGCTTGGCACCCAGCGCTGCGAAGTCGCGACGAGAGGTAGTAGAGGACAGAAGTGACACGCCTGTTTCCCAGCGCGATCGCTGGCAGTTTGCCCAAGCCCAGCTGGCTGGCTGAGACGAATACTTTGTGGCCGAAGTGGCGGGTCGACGGCGTTGAACTTGAGCAGGCCCAGATCGATGCGACGCTCTTGTGGATCAAGCTGCAAGAGGATGCCGGCATTGACGTCGTCGGCGACGGCGAGCAAGCCCGGCAGCACTTCGTGCACGGATTCCTCGAACAGGTCGATGGCATCGACACGGAAAATAAAGTGACGATGGGCATCCGGAACAACCGCTACGAAGCTCAGGTTCCTCAAGTCGTTGCACCGCTGATGCTCAAGGGGCGTGTGCATCAACGTGAGGCAACCGCGATGGCCGCTCACACGGACCGGCGAACCAAGTTCACACTGCCAGGCCCCATGACCATCGTCGACACCATCGCTGATCGCTACTACGGCGATCGCGTGGCTATGGCGATGGCCTTCGCTGATCTGTTAAATGCCGAAGCCCGCGGTCTGGAAGCTGATGGCATTGACATCATCCAGTTCGACGAACCTGCGTTCAACGTTTACACCAGTGAAGTGGCTGAGTGGGGAATTGAGGCTTTGGAGCGAGCAACGCGCGGTTTGACTTGCACGACGGCCGTCCATATCTGTTACGGCTACGGAATTGAAGCTAATGCCACATGGAAACAAACGCTCGGCGATGAGTGGCGACAGTATGAAGAGGTTTTTCCCGCCATCAGTGCCAGCTCGATTGATCAAGTGAGTGTGGAGTTCTTTCGTTCCCAGGTTCCGCCGGAGCTCATGTCATTGCTCGTCGGTAAAGACGTCATGGTCGGCGTGATTGACGTGGGTAGCGACGAAGTGGAGACGCCTGAGCAAGTGGCTGAGGCGATCGAGATGGCTTCGAAGTATGTCCCTGTTGAGCACATCATCGCTGCGACCAACTGTGGGATGGCCCCCATGCGACGCGACGTGGCGGAGGCAAAACTGGCAGCGTTAGGAGCCGGTGCCGCGCTGGCTCGCGGGTAGAAGTAGTTGGTTTCTCGAGCGTCCTCCTAGGTCGGAGGCGGCATCATGCCACCTCCAGGTGGAGGTCCCTGCTGTTCTGCGGAACTGTCCACGGCTGTCAGCCCGATGAAGCACTTGACGATCCGGTTCTTCTCTGGAGCCTGTGCGTAGTAGTGGTATCCGTCTTTATCGGTCGTTCGCCCGTTGCACTCATCCACCTTGATGGTGGTCTTAGCGCTCAGAGGTGCAAAAACAGCAACCCCATCCAACGCGTAGCCAATCAGTGATGTTTCGGCATTCGGATCAGCGATATCGGCTTCGTAATCCGCGCCTTCGCAGTTGGTGAAGGCGTGCAGGTGGTAGCCCTCAATGGGATTAAAATGGCCACCGCAATCATCAAACGCAGCAATGGTGTAAGCACCCAAAATGGCTTGAACCGGAGCAGATGCAGAAATGGATAGGCCGTTGATGGTCACACCCAGGTTCATCCCTTGGTTCGTGGTCGCTGAAGCAGCCTTGACTGGAGTGACGGGTACGAGAATCGATCGGGCCACTGGCTTTCCGCTTTGCGTCCACGACCATTGCCCTTCAACACACCGATATTTGTAAGCCTCAACGACATCGGGTCGAGCTGCACCTTGGAACGCTTCCTTGGTATCGGTTACCGCGACTTTGCCCTTGTCGTCATAGAGCTTCCACTTGGCATCGCCATAGATCGTTGCCAGGTCAACGATGAACTTTCCGTCGGCGTTGAAGATCTTGCTTCCATCAAGCCAAATGCCCGCATCCTTCGCGGTGGTGCTGGTGGTTTCTGGGCAGAAAGGTCCGATCTTGGTATCCACGGGTGAGCCAGTGACTTCAATGCGGTAGCACGTGGTCTTCGTTCCGTTAGTCAATGTGCAACTTTCGGTGGCGATGTCTTTGACTAATGCACCCTTTTTAAAACTTGATGCCACAACACCTGGCGCACCCAATGAGGTATCAGTGGTCGCACTCTTGGTTGCAAACAAAATTCCGCCCACCACGACTCCAACAACGGCAATGGATGCGAGCGCGATCAGAAGCTTCTTCATGGGTTTCCTTAGGAATGGTTGCAAGGTTGCAGCCGAACGCTGTGAACCCTACGCACTTCATGACACGGAATTCGCCGATTCTTGGTCGCAGCCCAATTACTTACACAACCCTTACAAATCTGGGTGACAACCGTTTGCTCTAATCCAGTGCTAAGCGCGCCCGAATGAGTTTGCGGATCAGGACGTTGGCAAAGGCCGGATCAACGTGATCGGCTGCTGACTATGATTAGTCGCTAGGTCTTCTATTTTTAGCTGCCTATTCTTGGTCCGAAAGGAATACAAAGATGTCTGTCTATCAAGTTGCGGACTCAACCGACCGCCGCCACCACCTTCTTTATGAGAGCAAGAAGCCCTCGGTCGCGATCGTTGGCGCTGGCTTTGCGGGAACTTGGCTGGAGATCTACATCCTTGACAAGGCAGACCGAGATTTCGTGATCTATGAAATTGAGTCGCACG
>JBAXSF010000073.1:0-6409 GCA_037130835.1 Actinomycetes bacterium | reverse complement strand
CGAAAGGCCGGTCAAGCTAAATTAATCCTCGAGCCGCATTGGACAGGCGCGTCAAGGCCTCGGTGAGGTCGTGGGTCAAGACCGCGCCATCGGGCAGAGTGCCCGGCCAGCCAGGCCCACCCAGCACCACAGCCGGCGCTGACTTCATCGTGCGCAGCGCATGAACGTCCAGATAGTCGCCGGTAATCCGGTCGTGCGCCCACACCATGACCGCAGGCGAACCCGAGCGGGCAACGGCCGACATCAAGGCATCCAGCGGAACGCGAGCTCCCAGCATTCTCGTGGCCACACCGCGCTCAGCCAAACCGGCTGCGACTGCGTGGAGCGGAAGGGTGTGAAGATCATCGGGAGCTGAAGCCAAAATGACCGGTCGTGAACCAAAAGGTTCGACCACACTCTCGGCAACTTCACGAAGGGCACCAACCACTCCTTCGGACAAAATGTGCTCCAGGTCAATGCCTTGTCCCGTAGATTGAAAACGTTCACCCACGCCAACCAAGACCGGGGCGATGACGTTGTCCCACGTCCACACCGTTCCTCGAGTGTTCAGTGACTCCTTCAAGATGCGTCGGACCGCTGGAGAATCAAGAGCTAGTGCAGCGCGCGCGAGTCCGCGTGCTTGCGTTGCGCCACCATGAATGGGAACGACCTGTCCGCCACCGGCGCGACCACGCTCGGTGGGAGCCGCCACACCACGATCAGGCTCAGCACTTTCTCGGGCCAACCCAGCATCGGCTTCCAGCGCCGCTCGGGCGGCATCGGCAGGCGAGCAACCGTCAAAGACCAGGGCTCGCATAATTTCCAGGCGCATCAGGTCCTCAACGCTGTAGCGGCGGTGTGCTCCCGCGCTGTGCCCGCTGGGGCCGATGCCATAGCGGCGGTCCCAGGTGCGAAGCGTGGCCGGCGCCACGCCCAAACGACGCGCCACAGCCGCCACGGTCAGGCCCACTTCTGGGGTGACCGGGATCTCAAACGGGGCTGAAGAGTCATCCACAGCGCCTATTTTGGGGGGTTGTGGCTACATCTGCCACCCAGAAACCCCCGTTTCGCAAAATTAGTCAAAACTTTTTCGTCTGAACAACTTGACCAACTGTTGAAACGATATTATGTTTATCTCAAGCGCTACACCGTAGGCACAAATAAAAGTCCTTTGGAGGAATGCAATGGCAGATATCTCTCGACTCCCCGGCCCAAACGCTGATCTGTGGGATTGGCAACTCGAAGGTGCCTGCCGTGATGTTGACACCGAGGCCTTCTTTCATCCCGAGGGTGAGCGCGGGTCGGCTCGCTCCCGCCGCGAAGTTGCCGCCAAGGCCATCTGCGCCACCTGCCCGGTCATTGCAGCATGCGCCTCGCATGCACTCGCGGTTCGCGAACCGTACGGAGTCTGGGGCGGCATGAGCGAAGACGATCGCTTGGCGATCATCGAAGCTGGCAAGGCGCTTCGACCCGGAGCTACTCCCGCATTTGCTTCTTAGTCATTTGCTTCACAGCACCAACCCCCTCAGAAGAACAAACAAAGCCCGCTACGAAAGTAGCGGGCTTTGTTGTGTGAGTGCTTAGTGTGCGTGACCACCGGGGCCATGGCTGTGACCATGTCCACTGTGTGCATCGCCTTCTTCTTCAGCAGGCTTGTCCACGATCAACGCTTCAGTAGTGAGCAACAATCCAGCGATTGAGCCAGCGTTTTGCAACGCCGAACGCGTGACCTTGACGGGGTCAATGACACCTTGCGCCATCAAGTCGCCGTACTCACCAGTGGCTGCGTTGAAGCCTTGGCCACCAGAGCGGACCTGGGCCACGATGACGTGACCTTGTTCGCCAGCGTTTTCAGCGATCCAGCGCAACGGGGCATCTAGCGAACGCTTAACGATCTGGGCACCAACGAGTTCATCACCGGTTAGATCCAGGTCGTCAACCGCGGCCGCAGCCAAGACCAGTGCGGTGCCGCCACCAGGAACGATGCCTTCTTCAATCGCGGCACGGGTGGCCGAGATCGCATCTTCGAGGCGGTGCTTGCGCTCCTTGAGCTCAACTTCCGTGGCTGCGCCGACCTTGATGACGACAACGCCACCAGCCAACTTGGCCAAACGCTCTTGCAACTTCTCGCGATCCCAGTCACTGTCGGTGCGCTCGATCTCGGCACGAATCTGGCCGACGCGATCCTTGACGGCGCTGCTCTCGCCACCACCATCAACGATCGTGGTGTCATCCTTCGTCACAACGACGCGACGAGCGGTACCCAGAACTTCCAGGCCGACCTGATCAAGCTTGAGGCCAACTTCGGCTGACACGACTTCGGCGCCGGTCAAGATCGCGATGTCTTGCAACATGGCCTTACGGCGGTCACCAAATCCAGGAGCCTTAACAGCAACTGCGTTGAACAGTCCGCGGATCTTGTTCACGACCAGCGTGGACAACGCTTCGCCATCAATGTCTTCGGCAATGATCAACAGCGGCTTGCCGGACTGAGCAACCTTTTCGACAACGGGGAGCAAGTCAGCGATCGCGGAGATCTTGCCGTTAACCAACAAGATGTAGCCATCATCGATAACCGCTTCCATGCGCTCTGCATCGGTGACGAAGTAAGGCGAGATGTAGCCCTTGTCGAACTGCATGCCTTCAGCAAATTCGAGTTCCACACCAAAGGTGTTGGATTCGTCGACCGTGATGACGCCTTCTTTGCCGACCTTGTCCATGGCCTCAGCGATGGTGTTACCGATCTCGGCATCCTGGGCTGACAGCGTGGCAACCTGGGCGACTTCTTCGCGGCCACTGACGGGGCGGGCCAGTTCAAGCAAACGGGCACTCACTGCTTCGACGGCCTTGTCCATACCGCGCTTAAGCGGAGTGGGCTGGGCGCCGGCTGCGACGTTGCGCAGGCCTTCGCGGACCAGTTCCTGGGCCAAAACGGTGGCGGTGGTGGTTCCATCACCGGCGACGTCATTGGTCTTGGTGGCGACTTCTTTGACCAACTGGGCGCCGAGGTTCTCAAACGGGTCATCGAGCTCAATCTCGCGAGCGATGGTGACACCGTCATTGGTAATGGTGGGCGCACCCCACTTCTTGTCTAGGACAACGTTGCGACCCTTCGGGCCAAGCGTGACCTTGACGGCATCAGCGAGCTTGTTGACACCGCGCTCGAGGGAGCGACGAGCGTGCTCATCAAATTCCAAAATCTTTGCCATGGGGACCTCTCCGTTGTGTTGCTCTAACGCAGATCGCCCTGGTCCCTTACGGACTCAGGGCGAGACTGCATGCGATTGCTCGCACTGGTGGTGCGGATTAAATAACGGCTACTTGTTGACGATGGCCAAGACGTCGCGTGCCGACAAGATCAGGCATTCCTGACCGTCGTACTTGACTTCAGTGCCGCCGTACTTGCTGTAAACGACGATGTCGCCTTCAGAAATGTCCAACGGGATGCGCTTACCGTCTTCGAAGCGACCAGGTCCGACCGCTAGGACTTTGCCCTCTTGAGGCTTTTCCTTAGCGGTGTCTGGAATGACCAGACCGGAGGCGGTGGTCTGCTCGGCCTCGAGAGGCTGAACCAAGACGCGGTCTTCAAGCGGCTTAATGGAAACCGACACTGTGCTGCTCCCCCTTCAAGGGATCATCAATGTTTAGGGACTGTGACATGGCCGGTGCAGCTGGCCTGTCACGTGGTTTCGCCACGGGGCGAGAACCGGTCAGAGCATACGGTGGGCATTAGCACTCCGTCAACTCGAGTGCCAGCCTACCGGTGCGAGAGAGTGGGGTCATGAGCCAGCCCCCCACCCTGCTGTCGGAGGCTGGACGAGCCCTGGTTGACCAGTTCTTTCCCTACCACCCCGCCAGCGTGATGGCCGCCAGCCAGGCCGCCCGCGCCAACCACGATGCGGACCTCGTGGCCGCGGCCATGACCCAAGCCAAGCTGCGCACACGCGCTGTTGAACGCTTGGGCCCGCAAGCCCAGCACCTGTGGTTTACCGCCGACGGCCTCGAACAGGCAACACGACCCACCGTTGCCGCGTTACGCGCAGCGCACTTTGTCGCCAGTGGCGCACACCGCATCGCGGACTTGGGATGTGGTGTGGGTTTTGATGCGATCGCGTTCGCCCAAGCTGGCATGTCTGTCATTGCCGTTGAACGCGACGAAACCACCGCCGAATACGCACGCGCCAACATCGCCGAGCTTGGTCTGTCCGACAGCGTTGAAGTGTTAAACGCTGACGCGGTTTCTTTTGATGCCCTAGCCCACGGCTGCGATGCCACTTTCGTTGATCCCGCTCGCCGTCTTAACGGTCAACGTGTAAAGGATCCTGCGCAGTGGAGCCCGTCGTGGTCCGATGCGCTTCGCCTGGCCACCGCCACACCCATGGGTTGTCTCAAAGTCGCGCCAGGAATAGACCACGCCCTACCGCCCCTTGGAGCCACCACTTCCTGGATCAGCGATGGTGGTGATTTGGTCGAAGCCTGTGTCTGGTTAGGCGCAACAGCGACTGACCAGGTCGCCAGAGAAGCTATCGTGCTCCCCAGCGGTCAGCGCGCCAATTCGCAGGCCCTCCAGCCGGCCAATGTGGGCCCGATTTCTGACTACCTGCTCGAGCCCGACGACGCGGTGATCCGAGCTGGCCTGGTTCAGCGAGTGAGTGACCTAGTGGGCGGCACGTTGATTGATCCGGCCATCGCCTACGTCACCTGCGACAGCGAGCCGGCGGCCGCACCGCTGTATTCACGGTTCGCAGTGGTTGAGCACCTGCCCTTTTCGCTCAAAACCGTGCGCCATCGGCTTCGTGACCTTCAGGTCGGCACTCTTGAGGTTAAGAAGCGTGGGTTTGCCGTTGACCCGGAAAAATTTAGACAGGACATGCGCTTGGAAAAAAGTGCCACGCAATCACTGACTGTGTTGCTCACCCGCATCGGCTCTGACCCCGTCGCCATCATCGCCAAGCGCTTGCCGTAACTACTTCACGTAATCGGTTAATGATCCGATTTGCAGGTTGGCGGCATTGATGATGCCTAACAACTTCTTCATATTCTTCACACCATCAGTAGGCCTGAAGTGGATCAAGATGATGTCCCCCGGCTTGAGCTTGGTGCCACCGCCGTAGTACAGCCTGGAACTGGGCATAGACGCGCTCCACAAAACCATGGCATGCATTCCACACTGATAAGCCACCGATCGCGTTGTTTGGTTGTACGAGCCGTACGGCGGTCGGAAAAGCGTGGGTGTCTTTCCGAATAACTTCTGTTCCGCCGTCGCATTGCCACAAATCTGCTTGCGCTGGCCGGCGGCTGACAAGGTCTTCAAATTCGCGTGATTGACACTGTGGTTTTGGATCGATGAACCTTTGACCGTGGCAATGCTTGAAAAAAACTCCGGCTTAGCAGCAGCCGCTTGCGAAACAAGGAACATGGTCAACGGAATCTTGTTGGCCACGACGTAGTCCTTGAACGCTGGATCTTTCTCATAACCGTCGTCAATCGTCAAAAACACGACTCGGTCGGTGGTCTTTACCTGCGAGATGACCGGCACCAGACCACCCTCAGCGTTCACCGAGGTCGCTGATGTCGGCTCGGGGGCAATGCCTACTTGCGGATCCATGGCCATGTCTGAATCGGGTGTGCTGGTGGCCTTCGGTGTGCTGGTTGTCCTTGGCCTGTCTTTGCCTGGTGTCTTGTCCTGCTCTGGTGTAGCTGTCGCTACTTCACGATCTCGAACCACACCAGCTGAATCACTCGTACTTGACGTCTTGCCGTTAGACAAGGAAATTCCCAAGACAACGACCACCGCGAGAAAAACAGAAGCCGTGATCGACAACCGAATCTGTCGGCTACGACGTCGTTGCGCTCGCGTGCGGGAGCGAATCTCACTCATGGGTGTGGAAGTCCCATCCGTGCGCGCGCTCTATCGCATCTGTCGAGATGTCAGGATCGGTCCAGCCGCCCTCGTGTCCCCATCGAGTAAGGACAACAACGCGCGCCGGATTATTTGTCGGCACGTCGGCTTCAGCGACGAAAACTTCCACCTGTTGCGCACCCGCAGCGTGAGCCGGTGCGGTGACCTGCGCGTTAACCCAAGTCAGGGCGTCGCTGAGTCGGCCATCGGCCACTCGGGCTTCCCAAAACCGCACGCGCATTAGATCCTCCGCCCCTATCTGACCACAACGGTGACTGGCAACGCAGAATCAGCGCCAAAATCCGGGGCAGTAGGCGCAATTCCGCTGTCCACCAGGGCCGCACCTAAGGCCGCCACCATCGCTCCGTTGTCGGTACATAACCCTGGTCGAGGAATGCGCACACGGACGCCCTGGGCCGATGCACGTTCGGTCACCATCGCACGCAATCGCGAATTGGCGGCCACACCACCGGCGACAAGCAGATGCTCAATCCCCTGTTCTTGACACGCCAACAAGGCTTTGGTGAC
>JBAXSF010000072.1:0-6526 GCA_037130835.1 Actinomycetes bacterium | reverse complement strand
GGCTCCGAACCTGCGTGGAAGCCGACGTTGCACACCCACGCCACCAAAGACGGCGGCACGATGGCGGCCATTTTGGACGCTCTCTAGGCACGAGCATTTTCGTCACGATTGCCTCAAGCCTGTCTAGTCGGGGCTACCATTGGGGCGCGAGGGGAACCTGGGAAGGAGCGAGCATGGTTAATCTGCTGCCCTCCCCTGAGCCCACTCCTTTATCTGCCGAGGATCGCTACCGGCTCTTGGCCGAAAACTCCAGCGACATCGTGTACCAAACCGCTGGACTGAACATCATTTGGATTTCCCCCTCGGTCACTACCGCGTTGGGTTGGGCAGAAGCCGACCTGATCGGACAGCCGGCACAAAAACTGGTCTCGGCCCATCAAGACTTGTCGTGGATCATCAAGAACCGGGTGGAACTTGAACAAGGTCTTGACGTGGCCCAAGAGATGCTGCTTACGGCCAAAAATGGCGATGAGCTCTGGTTTTCTGGGGTCGCTCACCCAGTGCACGGCGACGGGGGCGCCCTCGAAGGCTTCGTGGTCGGCATGCGCAACATCGACCAAAAGGTGCAGACCCGTAAGAGGCTCCAAGAATCGGAAGAAAAGTTCCGGGCCGCGATGGTCAACGCAGCAGTAGCCGTCGCCATCACGGACAAAGACGACAACATCCTCGAAGTCAACGACGCGCTGCTGACGTTCTTGGGGCGCTCCTTTGATGACATTCGTGGCAAAAAGATGGACGACTATGCCACTCCCGAAGACGAAGAAAGTGATACCAAACTTTTCGATGAATTGATGTCGGGCCAACGCGACTTCTACCGGACGACCACCTCATCACATCGGCCGGACGGGCTCATCTTCTTTGGCGATCTGAGCATCTCAGTGGTACGCGACGAGGATGGCGAAGTCCTATGGATCATCAACCAGATCTTGGACATTACTGAGCAAACTGGTGTGAGTCAGCGCCTGATTCAGTTGGCAACCATTGATCAAATGACCGGACTACTTAACCGATCCTCGATCGTTGACAAGCTCGATGCGAGCATCAAGGAAACTGTGAGCTGGGGTGGCAGCGTCGGTGTCCTCTTGATTGACCTTGACCGATTTCGCTCGGTTAACGACTCGCTCGGCCACGCAGCTGGAGATGAGCTCCTCAATGAAATTGCAGTTCGACTCCAGCAATCAGTGGGACTGCGCGCCACGGTGGGACGTTATGGCGGCGACGAGTTTCTCCTGATCGCACCGGGTGCATCTAACGAACGTGAAATGGCCGCCCTGATTGGCCAAGTCAATGCAGTCATCGGCCGAGAATTCGACATCGCAGGTCGTCGAATCATCCTGACCGCATCTCTTGGTGCATCTTTTTATTCTCCGTTGTCGAATGCCCAATCGTTGATCCAGGAAGCAGCAACAGCTCTGACGGAAGCAAAACGACAAGGGCGCTCCCGGTTGCAAGTTTTTGACAACGTCTTGGCCAACGCAGCGGCCTACCGGCTCCAAGTAGAAGAAGAACTGCGCAAAGCCATCGCTAATCACGAGTTCGTGGTCTATTACCAACCCATCATCAAGCTAGCCACGTTTAAGCAAGTAGCGCAGGAAGCCCTCGTGCGTTGGGAGCACCCCACCGACGGCCTAACTGGTCCGGTCAGCTTTATTGAAATTGCTGAGGATTCGGGACTTATTGCCGGCATTGGGCGCCAAGTCCTGGAGCAAGTGTGTCGGGACATTCGCGACACCCCGACTCTGCGGGGCAAGGTTTCAGTCAACCTCTCAGCCGTGGAGTTGTCCGACCCCGAATGGCTCGATAACGCATTGAGGATCATCCGGGACGTAGGAATTGAGCCATCACGTTTGGTTTTCGAAATCACTGAAACCTCAGTTCTTGCCACCACACGTGACGTCAAGACTGACCTCGCCATTTTGCGCAACCTCGGTGTGGGCATCCAGGTGGACGACTTCGGCACCGGCTTTTCATCCATCTCGCTACTCCGAGACCTCCCGGTCACCGGGATGAAACTCGACCGTTCCTTTGTCGCATCCATGATGAATCCAAAAGGACAAGAAAATGCACTGGCTCGAGGCCTCTCTCTTTTGGCCCAATCGCTGGGACTTCCCGGCGTTGCTGAGGGCATCGAATCCGAAGAACAAGCGATCGCGTTGCGCGATATGGGCTGGACCTACGGGCAGGGCTACTACTTTGGTCGACCCGCACCGCTGAACGACGTGGCTAACTAGTAACAACCCACCATTGCCCGCACCGCACGCCCCTTTTCCATGCGCCGCACTATCCAGCGCGAGGTAAATTGCGCACAAAATGGTCACAAATCTCCTCCGAATGGGCCGTTCTGTTCCTTTCAGGACCAACGGCTAGGTACAGTGATCCCCTATTCATCGCCCCCCTGGCTTAAGGATTGACAGACATGCCTTTCACCTTTGCTGCAGCAGTTTCCTCACGCCCTTCACGCGTTGTGCGTATGACACAACTTGTTGCGGCGGTGCTGGCCGTGGCCTTGTTCACCGTTGGGTGTTCGAGCAATAACGATGGTGCGGCTAGTTCTGGACCTAGTGGTTCAGGTAACGCTGCCGGGCTCGACGATGCCTCACCCGGTGTCACAGCCACCACCATCAAAATCGGTTACTACGTTAGCGATCTTGGCAAGGTGCGAGCGGGCCTAGGATTTAAGCAAGCCGACTACGGCGATGTGGCCAAGGAGATTCAGGCCTATGTTGCCTACATCAACGCCAACGGTGGCATCGGCGGACGCCAGATCATTCCCGTCATTAAGACCTACGACGGAAGCCTCGACGCCCCCGAATATGCCGAATCATTTTGCAACGCATTTACCCTAGACGAACAAGTCTTCGCTGTGGTCTTTGAAGGACAGCTGCAAAACAATGTGCGACCGTGCTACGCGACGCGCAAGACCATCATGATTGACCAAGGTTTGCTGGCAAAGGACCAAACTGAATTTGAGCGCTTCGCCCCGTACTTGTGGTCACCGACATTTCCTGAATACGGCGGTTACCTCAAGGCTCAACTGCAAACCCTGCAAAGCCAAGGTTGGCTAACCGGTGCCAAGGGTGTTTCAATTTTCGGCATCGACAACGACGTAGCCCGTCGCCAAATTGACCAGAGTGTTATCCCCTTTCTGGCCTCAGTTGGCGTCACCAACACCCAGAAGTTCTTCATTGACACTGCAAACATTGGATCTCTCGGCGCTGGCTCATCGGCGGCACTGACGGGAACTGCCAATGCCGGCCTGGACCGCATCCTGGTCGTCGGTGGTGCGCGCATCTTGCCTATCGCAGTCACGACGTCGGAAGCAAACGACCTCGTTGGCGTGAAGTGGGCTATCTCAAGTTATGACAGTCCGCTGTTCTTGCAGGACAACCCCACGACCGTCGTTGCTGCAACCCTGGATGGCATGATCGGTTTCGGCGCCTTGCCAGATGGCGACATTCGTGACGATCCCACCCTGCCGTTCCCCAACCCAGCAAATACTCAGGAAGTACTGTGCAAGCAAATCGTGGACACCGCTGGCGTTGCACCCGTGTCGGGGCTTCGCACTGATTACAAGTCGGCCTTCATGCACTGCGATGGCACTTTCTTCCTCAAGACTGTGATTGACCGGGCACCAAAGAACTTGACAGCAGGTGCCTTCCGCGATGCAGCCTTTGGCCTGGGTTCGACCTACCGCTCCTCGCAAACTTTCGGGTCATTGATGGGTCCTGGCAAGTACTCAGCGACAAACGTTGGGCGTGCGCTGTTCTTTGACACAACTTGTGACAACCCGATTACTAAGACCAAGGGTTGCTTCCGCTACCAAGGTGGAGACGTTCCGTTTAGTTAAAGCATCTCGCTTGAGCCACTACCCAGTTAACCGGTTTATAACCAGTGAACTGGGTAGTGGTGTGATGGCGTGGAAAAAGCATTGTTGATCAGGACTGCAACAGCAACCAGGATTGCCATTCCTACAAAGATAGGTATGAGCACGTACCAGTAGCCCAGGTTCGTTACGGCTGTACCGCCAATGACGGCAAATATCGCGGTAGCGCCCGCTGGTGGGTGGACTGCATGGAGGAACAGCATCACGATGATGGCCGTCGCTAGCCCAAGTGCGATGGCAAGGATTTGATGCTGTCCGACCAATTTAAATGCGGTTACTCCGCAGATCGCAGCGATGACATGGCCGCCTAGTACGTTACGAGGTTGTGCATAGTCAGCGCGAGGAGCACCAAACAACAACACGATCGTTGATCCGAATGAGGTGACGATAAACAGGTCCGTCGCCCAAGACCATTGCCAGTAGTAGTGCGGAAGCGCCAGCACTGCCACCGCAATCACCACTGCTATCCACGTGCGCGCCAAAATCCACGTCCGCGGTCGCTGCCGCTCCGGGGCGGGGCCTCCGCGCATCCGCTGGAAATAGCCTGGGGATTGGGGCTGGGAATCACTCACGCCGGCACATTACCGCGCCGGCCGGAGCCTCTCCCCCACCCGCGCGCTGAGCAAGCCGGGAAATTCATGTACAGAGACTGGACAAGCGGGATCACAGTCAAGACTTAGGGCCGTTACCGCGGGCAACTACAGTGGGATGTATTCACCACTACCCCGAGGCGAGGAGCCCCCATGTCTGGCACCGATGAGCAAGTCCCCGCACCTGCGCCAGCTGAAGACGAGCTCAAACGCCGCTTTCGCGAAGCACTCGAGCGCAAGAACTCAGGGGGCGCGACCGGCTCGCGTGGCGAGAACGGCACCGACACCGACAACGACACAGCTGGTCCCAAAGCCAAAGATGGACGCAGCCCTGCCAAGTCCCAACGCACGTTCCGGCGCAAGAGCGGCGGCTAACTAACATGGTGTGCGGAAATAAATGAGGCGAAGGGGTGTGACAACAGTGCGCACGACTCGAACTGTGGCCGCCGCATCCATGGGTTTTGGGTGCCTGCTGGCGATGGGCGTTGGGTCGGCTGGTGCTACCTCGACCATTGCTTCCCTGGCTCCGTCGACTTACTCCGCCCAGACGGGGATCTTGGCCGGCAAGACGATCGGTATTGATCCCGGACACAACGGCGCCAACGGTTCGCACCCGTCCATCATTAACCGAAAGGTCTGGGATGGACGCGAATACAAGGCGTGCAACACCACAGGAACATCAACTAACGCCGGATACAGCGAATCGCGCTTCAATTACAAAGTGGCGCAATACCTAGCAACGTATTTGCGCAGCCAAGGTGCACGCGTGGTGATGACGCGAGCAACCAATACCGGCGTGGGGCCATGCATTAATCGCCGAGCTGCCATCATCAATGCCGCACACGCCAACGTCGCCATCTCAATCCATGCTGATGGTGCACCTTCACGGGGCCGAGGTTTCGCCATTCTTGAACCAGTGGCCTCAGGCACTAACAACAAGGTCATCAAAGGATCCATCCGATGGGGATCGGTGTTGCGTCGCTCACTTTTGACCAACACCGAGATGCCCACCAGCACCTACGACGGCGTGAACGGCATCAAATTCCGACGCGACCTCGGCGCCTTGAACTTGACCAAGGTTCCGACCGTGCTTTTGGAAACTGGAAACATGCGCAACTCGCGCGATGCTCGACTACTGACGAGCCGAACCTTCCAAAAAAGGCTCGCGCTAGCTATTGACCGCGCGATCATCAAGTACCTCAAGGGCTAAGACAAGACGTATTCGTCTTTCGAAACTCTCAACGACAAGATCCGCCAAAGTTTTAGGCCTGAACCAGTGGCGCCGGCATCAACTTGGCTGTTACCAATCGCCACAAGGTTCCAACAATAAGAAGTGCCAGGGCAACATTGGCGAATACAAACAGCCCAACCGCCAGTGGCTGGATGTAGCCGGTCGGGCTTCCACCTTCGCGGATGACAAAAACGATCGCATCAAAGGCCAATGCTGTGATTCCGAAGGAATAGGCCCAATAGCCCGCTCCGAAGGGTTGCTTAGCCACCAGCGGGAAAGTACGGATAAGGAACAGCAACTGCAACAGGCCATAGCCCAGCAGTGCGTAGGCAAAAATTGTTGGTGCTTCGCCTTCGACTCCCCCGGTGACGAAGAGCAAACCAATCAGCCCAACCACCGGAGGTGCGAGCATGATTCCCAAGGTTGGGCGCAGCGGCAGCGGCATGGCTGCATAAAAAGACATCCGGTGCGAAATCTGTGACTCCAACGAAAGCCACGACAGCGCTCCAGCGCCAAGGAAGAGATAGCCAACGGTGGCGTAGCCAAAATAACCGGCCGCGAATGCACTGACGAAGTTTCCGGCAACGGTAGGCAAATACAGCGCTGGTGAAGCCACACCCAGTTCGCGATCGCCTTGCCACGATTTTCCGGTGAAGTAGACGCCATAAATAAGTTGAATCGCAGCGCCGATAACAAAGAGCCACACAGCAAAAGTGCGAGCATAGGGCGCGATGGCAATCCCAGCGAGCATGGTTGCCACACCACTTAAGCCGATGAAGCAACTTTGGATCGGATGCGCCAACTCAGCGCGAGCTTCCGCGC
>JBAXSF010000071.1:0-6563 GCA_037130835.1 Actinomycetes bacterium | reverse complement strand
ACCTTGGTTTGGAGCAACTGCTGGAGCTCAACACCTTGGCCCGTGACGTATTCGGACTGCTTCTTATCACCGTTCTTTAAGACGATCTCAATGCGCTGTTCGCGGTCAACCAAGGTGGCGGACTTGGCATCGCCCTTCGTGATCGAGGCGATGATCGTCGAGGTATCAACCTTCTTAGGTGCCGAGGCAGAGGAAATAAATTGACCGGCCAGCAAAGCCACCAAGATGGCCACGCCGATCCAGACAATCGGTCCACGAAGAATGCGCTTGATATCCATAGGAAAAAGGCCTGAGCCCCATCCCCCCTTGCTCGTGAGGAAGCAGATCTAGTGGCTTCAGGCTACCGCGCGAGCCTGAACCCTGGCGCGCTGAGGCTTCTCGGCCTTGACTGTGCTGAATTGCCTTGCCCAAGCCACCCAGCCCTGCCTGCTTAGGGCATAACCGCCTCAGGGACTGCGTCCAAGCACGAGGACATGTAGGCCCAATAACCGCGCACCGCTGCCGCTGCTCGATCCGGGTCATTGTCGGTCGCTGCTTCAAGAACTTCGTGAATAAGTACCCGAGAGGTTTCTACATCGTCTGCACCGTGGACGAGAAAGCGAACTCGGCGAACTTTGGGGTCGAGTGATCGCACAAGGCGCTGGAGCTCCACACTTCCTGAGCGCTCAAGAATGAGCCGGACAAATCGACCCGCGTGCACCTGCGCATCCGCATGTGCATCATTGGCATAAGCCACATCGAAGTCGCGGGAGGCTTGGCGCACCGGTGCAAAGTCGGCACCACTAAGCCGCGGGATTGCCCAAGAAAAGCTTGTTGCCATCAGGAGTTCGATCGTACGAATCAGATCAGCTGCATCGTCGCGGCTCAACTGCGATACCACAGCTCCGCGATTGCGGTGGATGTCTATGAGGCCTTCCGACGAAAGTTGCGCGAAGGCTTCACGCAAAGGGGAATTGGAAACGCCGAAACGCTTCATGACCGCTTCTGTTCGGATTGGGGTACCCGGTCCTAGCGCTCCGGTGATGATTTCCTCGCGCAGTTGCTCGACCACTAGCTCACGTAGACCACCATGACTGCCAACGGTTGACACAGCTTGACTCATTTCCTCGTCATTTCCTTGCACAAATTACACACCACACGACTCCGATCGCCAGACTCTACGGGGTCGTGCGCAAAACTCCCACATAGGGCAATGACCGGAACCGCTCGGCATAGTCGAGCCCGTAGCCCACGACGAACTCAGCTGGGATGTCGAAGCCCACGTATTTCACTCGCACTTCCACCCGCGCAGCTTCAGGTTTACGCAACATCGTGCACACCTCAACCGAGGCAGCGCCACGAGAGTTCAGGTTTCGCAACAGCCACGACAACGTCAAACCCGAATCAACAATGTCTTCGACCACCAGCACATGGCGTCCACTGATATCAATATCAAGGTCCTTCAAGATGCGCACGACGCCAGAGGACTTAGTTCCCACGCCATAGGACGAAACCGCCATCCAGTCCACAGCAGGATCCGATGACATCGCGCGTGACAGATCAGCCATCACCATGATGGCGCCCTTGAGAACCCCCACGAGCAGTACGTTGCGACCTGCGTAGTCAGCATCAATTTCCGCGGCGAGTTCACTAATGCGTTGAGCAATTTGTTCTTGTGTCACCAAGACATGTTCAATCTCGACCGGTAGGTCAGCTGCCGACACTTTGACTCCTACACCGACGGGACATGTCTACGCGAACTCTATTGCGCTGCCGCGGCTAAGTAGAGCCGGTCCCCTGCGCGCCATGCGACGAGGTTTCCAGGCAAACTCACCGATCCTTGACCATGCCAATGCGTCACCAACTGGTCCATGGCATCCACGTGCTTACTGGAGACCGAGCCAGCCGGACAGCCTGCACTGACTGCGGCTCTCCTGACCACGCGATGGCGAACCGCTGGTTCAAATCCGGACAGCACCTCGATCGACAGACCACCTTCGGGATGCAAAGCAGACTCCAAAGCCCATGTTGCCCACGAGTCGAGGGCATCCGCATCTTGGCGCAGCTGACTGGCAGTGCGCGCTAAGGCTTCAGCAATTCCCGGACCCAAAACATCTTCTAAAACGGGCATCGCTTCGTTGCGCAGCCGCGAACGTGCAAATCGCGGATCCTGATTGTGCGGGTCATCCCAGGGCTCAAGCCCAGCAGCCACGCACGCTTCTCGCACGGTTGATCGTGTCAATCCCAAGAACGGGCGACGATACATTCCATTGCTGCCAGCCATTCCCGACAACGATCGCGCACCCGATCCGCGAGCTAGTCCCAGCAACACCGTTTCGGCTTGATCGTCGAGTGTGTGTCCCAGTAAGACTGTTGAGGCACCTAACCTCTGAGCCGCCTCATTTAATCCTGCATAACGAGCAGTTCGGGCTGCGGCTTCTGGGCCACCATCAGTTCCCACGTCTACCCGAACGACCTCAACCGGTCCCAATCCCAATCCGCGCAATTGCCCCGCAACATCTTCGCCATGTTGGTCCGACTCTGGTTGCAGGCCGTGATCAATCGTGATGGCTCCCACGCGAAACCCCTCGCGCGGTCCTACAAAAGCGGCTGCAGCTGCCAGCGCTAAAGAATCTGCTCCTCCGCTACACGCGACCAAAACCAAATCACCAGCGGCGAGTGGCTGCAGAGAATCCTTAACCGCGTTACGCGTCTGTGCCGTAGCTGGCGTGGGTCCGCTCATCACACTCCTCCGGAACCGTGGACTCGTTCAACCCACAATGCGGGTTGATCAATTTCTGCTCGCAACGGCAAAGTGTCTGGGCTGGTCCACACCTGATTGAAACCTTCCAGCCCCACCTTGTCGATCACACCTCGCACGAAGGCTGCACCGTCTCGGTATTGCGCGAGCTTTTGATCCAGACCAAAAAGCCGACGCAACACTTGATCCAGCGCTCCCACCCCACTGCGGCGCTTTTCAAAGGTAGCGCGAACCTGAGCAATATCGGGAATGACATCCTCGCTGACCTCGTCCATAGCCCAGTCCGCATGGCCTTCAAGCAACGACATCAAGGCGACCAGGCGATCCAAGATCTGGCGCTGCTCTGGCGTCTGAACAGCTTCCAGCAACGAGCGGCCTGACTCTCCTCGTACGGACGCACCTGCGGCGGAAACCGCGGTGCCCAAGCGCTCGCGCACGGTGGCCACATCCACATCAGCGGCTTCAAAAAACTCTTGAAGGTCGGCGCGGATCAATGGTTCCAGCCAGGGAACTGTCGCTAACTGAACGCGATGCGTTTGCTCGTGCAAGCACACCCACAACCTGAAGGACCACGGGTCAAGCCCAAGATTGCGCTCGGCAGTCACGATGTTGGGTGCCACCAACAGCAACCGTGGTGCAGTGCCCTCCGGGGTAAAGAGTTCGTGTTGGCCCAACACCTTGGTGCCGATATAGGCCAACAGCGTTCCGACTTGAAAGCCCGTAGCTCGCGAACCGATGGCACCAACTAAGCCAGTCGTAGCTCGCGGTCCAGCAGATTCACTACCGCGCTTTTCCAGCAATGAATCCACCAGCGGAGTAATAGCAGCGCGAAAGCCTTCGACGTTGGACTGCGCCCACTTACGGCGATCAACAACGGCGATCTTGGCCAAAGGTGCAATGGGGTTGAGCTGGGTGATCTGGCCGATGTGCTTTTCCGCTTCCGCAGCGGCGGCATACAGCGAGTTGATCAGTGCCTGCGCATCATCGGCTTCGATGGGTGGACCGTTAGGCAACATGTGCTGAGCCGTGCTGACAGCCAAGCTCCAGTCGATCATCGAGTCACTCACGTGTCCAACTTACTGACACCCACACTGTGCCAAGGTGGCCACCACGCGATCGATTCCCTGGCGAGCAGCCAGAGTCCCAGCCGCAGTAAGTTGATCAGCCAAGATGACGAAGACCAATGGGTGGCCTTGCCGATCAACAACAGTTCCTGCTAACGATGACACACCGGTTAATGTCCCCGTCTTTCCTCGCGCCACCCCACCACCAGCGCGCGTAGCGGCCGTGCGATAGCGATCAGCAAGAGTTCCAGTCAATCCAGCGATGGGCAGCCCGCTTAACACACTGCGCAAACCACGGTCCTTGGATCGACTCGAGGTATAGATCACCTGTGCCAGCGTCAGCGGCGTCGCGGCATCTGATCGTGAGAGCCCGCTGCCGTCAAACAAGACCAAGCCCTCACGGGAAATCTTGAAGTTATCCAACACTTTTTGGGTCGTGGCTGAACCACCGGCAAAGGAACCACCGTTGCCGGCCCGGGCCCCTGCCAGATGGGCTAAAACTTCCGCAACGTCATCATCTGAGCCAGTCAACATCACTTCAACCAGTTCGGTGATCGGCGGGGATTGAACCGAAGCGATAACCGGAGCACCCGCAGCAGCGGTGGCACGCTTGACCGTTCCCTTGACCGAAATTCCACGTACCTTCAAGGCTTGCGCGAATCTTTCACCGGCAAGCTCGGATGGATCGCTTGCGCGCGCTCGTGCTGGTGGATTGATTTTTCCGCGGTCAACTTGCAGTGCAGTCACCGGAGCAACGACTCCACTAGCTACATACGACGCGGGCCACGTGGGCGCCGAGGTGGGACCAGTAAACAAAGAATCATCAAAAGTCAAAACAACGGACGTGCGGTTCGCGCGCTTTAACCACTCTGCAGTCGTTGATGCCAACTCCGCAATTGATGCTGTGCCTGCTTTGCGGTTGGGCTTGCTCGTCAACGTCGGGTCACCACCACCTACCAAGGTGATGGAAGAACCGTTGTCTACGACTTGAGTCGAAATTCGAGTGTCCGAGCCCAAGGTGGCCAATGCCGCAATTCCGGTGATCAACTTGGCTGTTGACGCTGGGCCTTGTGGCTTGTTTTCTTTGCGCGCATAGAGCTGTTGGCCGGTTTGGCCATCAAGAATGACCACCGATACATCCTTGCCAAGGGAAGGCGAAGCCAAAACGCGTTGCAGGGCCTTGGTCAGCCCAGCGGTGGTGGGAGCAGGTGACTTCACCGTCGTGCTGGGGTTAAGAACTGGGATGACCTGACCGCTTTGTGGCAGCGCTGGAACGGTGGCTTCATCGGCATAGGTGCGTTGAGCCAATGCTCGGCTAATCGGGCCGTTGATCACACCGAAAGCATCGAGGGCAATGACTGCACCGGTTACCAGTGCGAGTACTCCGATGAGGAGCCCTCGTGAGTTCGGCACGCAACTTCTCCTGTGCGGTCTGAAAAGGGACAAGAGGAACGGAGAGGATCAGGAACTAGGGACGCGAGGCACCAAACAGCGAGGCTCGGTTAATCGATGAGACGCGAACAAAGCTGCCAGTAAAGGGAGCTTCAATCATTTGCCCATTTCCGATGTACAGGCCCACGTGGTGAATAGAACGGTATTCCGTCAAATCGGTGGCGAAGAAGACCATGTCGCCTGGCCGGATATTGGCTAGAGAAATCTTTTTTCCAGTCGCATATTGAGCAACCGACCAATGCGGCAACGAGACACCCGACTGGCCCCAAGCCATCAAGACCAAGCCAGAACAGTCAAAACTCTCAGGCCCATCGGCTGCCCACAGATACGGCTTACCTATTTGGGCACGTGCATAAGCGACAGCTTTCGCAGCGCCCACCTTTGTTCCGCGTTGGCGACCTTCGGGAACATTGACCGGCATTCCCAGCAAGATCCCACGGGGAATATCAAGATTTCCACCATCGCCGGTACCGCTTTCGGCCGCTTCGGCAGCTTCAGCGGCTGCTCGAGCGGCAAGACCGGCCGTGCGCTGGGCCGCCAAGCGCTCGCTACGCGATGAGAGCAAGGCAACCTGTGCTCGCAATTGGCCCTGTTGTGCGCTTAATTCATTTGCTTGACGTTGTTGTTCATCAACGAGGCCTTGAGCTTTGTCTCGCGAAGTCTTCACTTGATCGGTGGCCGCCTGCTGATCCGCGAGAGCTTGAGCAGCTTGGCCCTTCAGTACCAAAGCCGCTGCGCGAGCAACATTGACGCGGCGTAGCGCACTGGATTGGCGGTCACCAAGAACGTTGATGGTTGATGCCTGATCAATAAGGTCTTGCGGCCCGTTTGCGCTAAGCATCGAACTAACTCGCGCGATATCTCCACCACTGCGATACGCGGCAGAAGCAAACCGATTGAGTTCGGTTGCAGTGGCAGCTGCCTTTTGATCCGCTGCTGCTGCTTCACTGGCTGCAGCATCCGATTTTTGCTTGGCTTGCTGTTCTTGATAAACAGCCCCGTTATACAACTCAGAAGCGTCCGCCAGGTTTGCACCGAGCGTGACTAACTTGGCTGACGACGCGGAAATCTTGGTTTGTAATGCGGCGACTCGACCTCGTGCGGCCTGTGCCTTGGCCCGGGCTTCATTGACCGTGCGCTTACTGGGGATGGTCTTGTCATTGGCTAGCCCTGTTGCGCCGAGGGCGGTCCCGCTCAACGTCGTAGGGATCAGCAAGACAACAGCGACCGCGACAGCAGTAACCGCCTTGCTGTGGACGCGCACAGATCCTCCAGGCCGCGATGGGAAAGAGGCGCCCTAGAGCGCC
>JBAXSF010000070.1:0-6646 GCA_037130835.1 Actinomycetes bacterium | reverse complement strand
ACAACATCTTGTTCGAAATTGGTGCCACGTACCGCTGGCCAGTCGGACATCATCTGGCTCGAGGCGCCGATGTCGTGCGCCCAGCGGTGACGAGTCGCCCTAGTTCTGATGACCAAGTCGCTCTGCAAGCCTCGTTACCCATTCAGCAACGTCACCTAGCCATCGTGATGAGCGGTCAGCGCGAACGCTCGGGCTGGTGGGGCAAGGGCAGGGCTGCCACGTGGGAAGACGCTATTCAGTCAGCCCGCATGGTTGCTCAGGCTGCCAAAGTGGATCTAGACGTCTCCGTTGGTCAACAGGCTCCGTGGCACCCGGGTCGTTGCGCCCAGTTGAGCTTGACTGATGGAACTGTTGTTGGTTTTGCTGGCGAACTTCACCCCCGCGTGTGTGAAACGCTAGGCATTCCGGCTCGCACCTGTGCTGTTGAGCTGGATCTCGACGCGTTGGTCTCGGCGCACGTTGCTATTACTCGCGCACCTGCAGTGTCGGGATTCCCAGTAGCCAAGGAAGACATCGCGCTAGTGGTCGATAACTCCGTGAGTTCGGCGGTTCTTGAATACACATTGCGCGATGCTGCCGGGCCGTTGCTGGAATCGATTCGCCTATTCGACGTCTATCGAGGGCCACAAATTGGTGCCGACAAACAGTCATTGGCCTTTGCTTTGCGGTTCAGGGCATCGGATCACACCCTGTCCGATGCCGAAGTAGTCCAGGCCAGGCAGGCCGCGGTTGAGGCTGCGGCCTCTGTCCACGGGGCAGTGTTACGTTCCTAGCCTGATACTGTATTGTTTTCCATAGTATTGGAAGTTCATACACAACCGGAGGTACGCCATGGCCTTGACCGCCGCAGTGGCTGGTGGCAGCGGCTATGCCGGTGGCGAACTCTTGCGCTTGTTGCACGCACACCCTGATTTCAGTATTGGTCCGGTTGCTGCTGGTCGGCACACGGGCGTAGCCATCACCGACGTGCACCCGCACCTCATCGCGCTGACTGGTCAACACTTTGTTGAAACCGGTGTGCACACGTTGGGTCAAGCTGACGTTGTCTTTCTTGCGTTGCCCCACGGAGAGTCTGGCACGTTGGTCTCGCAACTTCCTGACGACTGCTTGGTAATTGACCTTGGGGCCGATTTTCGACTGACCGATGCGAATGCATGGCAGAAGTACTACGGCGGCGAACACGCTGGAACGTGGGTGTATGGCCTGCCAGAGTTACCAGGCGCTCGCACCGCAATTGCGCAAAGTAAGCGCGTGGCGAATCCTGGATGTTTTCCTACCGGAATCATTGTTGGTCTGGCGCCATTGTTGGCCGCTGATCTTGTCGAGCCTGATGATGTTGTTGTTGTTGCCGCATCGGGAACATCGGGTGCGGGTAGGGGATTAACAGATTCATTGCTCGGTAGCGAAGTGATGAATTCGATGTCGGCTTACAAAGTCGGTGGCGTGCATCAACACACGCCTGAAATTGAACAAGCCCTCAGTGCCGCTGGTGGCGACCAGGTGACCGTGCTGTTCACGCCCAGCCTGGCCCCCATGCCACGGGGAATTTTGGCCACATCCACGGCGAAAGCCGCTCCGGGAGTGACCACTGAGGAAGTCCACGCAGCGTTGCACGCTGCCTACGCCCACGAGCCCTTTGTTCAGTTGTTGCCCCCGGGTCAGTGGCCCACCACGGCTGCGGTGTTGGGCTCAAATCAGGTTTACCTTCAAGCCGTGGCTGATGCTCACTCCGGTCGGGTCACGGTCGTTAGTGCGATCGACAACTTGACCAAGGGCGCAGCAGGCCAAGCTATTCAAAACGCCAACCTCATGGCCGGTTTTGCCGAGACGTCAGGGCTGACCGGAATGGGAGTGGCGCCGTGAGTGTGACTGCAGCGCAAGGCTTTCGGGCAAGTGGTGTCAAAGCGGGGATCAAAGCCAGTGGCAATCAAGACGTTGCACTAGTGATCAACGATGGACCACTTAAGAACGCGGCCGCGGTATTTACTCGTAATCGCTTTCAAGCAGCCCCAGTGCAGTGGTCCATGCAAGCGGTGAAAGATGGTCGGCTCGATGCTGTGGTGTTGAACAGCGGTGGTGCAAATGCCTGCACTGGACCGCAAGGTTTTATCGATACCCATCGCACCGCTGAATACGTTGCAGACGCTTTAGGCGTATCTGCTGGAGATGTCGCGGTGTGCTCCACCGGATTGATCGGCGAGCTCTTGCCGATGGATGCCCTGCTGGGCGGAGTCGACGCGGCCACGCAGGCCCTTTCCACGGATGGTGGGGCCGATGCGGCCCTGGCCATCATGACCACCGATACCCACTCCAAGACAGCTGAAGTCAGCGGTGAGGGCTTTGTGGTGGGTGGCATGGCTAAGGGCGCGGGGATGCTCGCCCCTGGTCTGGCCACGATGCTCGTCGTCATCACGACGGATGCGGTCCTTGATCAAGCGGTGTTAGAGACCGCGACTCGCTCAGCGGTGTCAACGACGTTTGAACGCATCGATTCGGATGGGTGTATGTCCACCAATGACACTGTCATCGTGATGTCTTCGGGCGCATCGGGAACCAGCGTTAGTCCTGAGGATTTTGAAGTGGCGTTAAACCACGTCTGTGCTGATCTGGCTCGCCAACTCATCGGCGATGCTGAAGGTGCGAGCAAAGACATTCGCATTGACGTGATCAACGCTGTCAGTAGCGATGACGCCGTCGATGTCGCACGCGCAGTGTCGCGGAGCAACTTGCTTAAGTGTGCAATTCATGGTGAAGACCCCAATTGGGGCAGAGTGTTGTCGGCGGTCGGCACGACGCAGGCGGTTTTTGAACCCGACAAGGTCAGCGTGGCGATCAATGGTGTGTGGGTATGCACAAATGCAGCTCCTGATGCCAATCGAAATCTAGTGTCAATGAAGGATCGCGAAGTAGTCATCACCATTGACTTAGGCGCTGGCGCTGATGAGGCCACGTTGTGGACCAACGACCTGACCAGTGACTATGTCCATGAGAACTCGGCGTATTCGTCATGAGCAACCAACAACGTGACCGTGAAATGGCCTTGGCTAAGGCTTCGACCCTGGCCAACGCTTTGCCATGGCTGGAAAAGTTTCAAGGCAAAACTGTTGTCATCAAGTTTGGTGGCAACGCCATGGTTGATGACGAGTTGAAGAAGGCCTTCGCCGAAGACATCGTCTTCCTCAGGCATGCCGGATTGCGGCCCGTGGTGGTTCACGGAGGCGGTCCGCAAATCACCGAAATGCTGGACAAGCTCGGCGTGGAATCACAGTTTGTCGCCGGGTATCGGGTCACCACACCAGAAGCCATGGATGTGGTGCGGATGGTCCTGACCGGACAAGTCCAGCGCGAGATCGTCGGATTGATCAACGCGCACGGTACCTATGCCGTTGGACTGTCGGGCGAGGATGCTCGCACCTTTACCGGCGCACCTCGCGAGGTGATGTCCGATGGCCAGGTCGTTGATGTTGGACTCGTGGGTGATGTGGCCTCAGTTGATCCAGGGTTCGTTGAGAGTTTGCTGAGCGACGGGCGCATCCCGGTGGTGTCCAGCGTGGCTGCCGGTTTGCAGGGTGAGGTGTACAACGTCAACGCAGATACAGCCGCCGCGGCGCTAGCCGTGGCCCTCAAGGCCGAGAAGCTGATCGTCCTTACTGACGTTGAAGGCTTGTATGCCAACTGGCCCGCCAGTGATGAGGTGATTTCCACCATCGCTGCCGCCGACCTTGAACTGATGTTGCCCTCGTTGTCGAGCGGAATGATTCCGAAAATGGACGCCTGCCTGCGGGCTGTTCAAGGTGGGGTTAACCGAGCACACGTTCTCGATGGTCGGGTTCCGCATGCAGTTCTGGTCGAGGTGTTTACCGATGAAGGCAGCGGAACCATGGTGACGCCATGACGCTGCAACAAGAATGGGAAAGCGCATTTCTCAACAACTACTCCACACCGTCGATTGAGTTGGTGCGCGGTGTCGGCTCGCGAGTGTGGGACAGCGAAGGAAACAGCTACCTGGATTTGGTTGCTGGCATCGCGGTGTCATCCCTTGGTCATGGCCACCCAGCGGTGGTTGATGCTGTTTCATCTCAGGTGGGTCAAATCGCGCACACCTCAAACTTGTATGCCAATCAGCCGGCGCTGGCCTTGGCCAAGAAGCTACAGGCGCTCACCGGTCACCCCTGCAAAATTTTCTTCTGCAATGACGGTGCGACCGCTAATGAAGCGGCCTTCAAGTTGGCTCGCAAGCACGGAAAGGGCACACGGTTGGGGTTGGTCTCCACCGACGGCGCTTTCCATGGCCGCACTGCTGCAGCCCTAGCGCTGACCGGGCAGCCCGGCAAGCGTTCACCCTTTGAGCCGCTCCCTGGCGATGTGGTTTTTGTGCCTTACGGCGATGTCGAGGCTTTGAAAGGCGCCATTACCAGCGCGACGTCGGCTGTCATCTTGGAACCGATCCAAGGCGAAGCCGGGGTGCATCCCGCTCCGGCCGGCTACCTAGCTGCAGCACGTCAAGCCTGTGACGACGCTGGTGCCTTGTTGATCATGGACGAGGTTCAAACTGGTATGGGTCGAACGGGAAACTGGTTTGCCTCACTTGCTGCTGGTGTGGTGCCTGATGTGATGACCTTGGCCAAAGGCTTAGGTGGCGGACTACCTATTGGTGCGGTCATTGCTTTCGGTGCCGCCGCTGATTTGTTTATCCCTGGCGATCATGGTTCTACTTTTGGTGGCAATCCGGTTTCGTGTGCAGCGGCGTTGGCAGTCATTGACGCGATCGAATCCCAGGGGTTGCTTGATCATGTGAGCATCATGGGTGCTCATTTGTCGGAATCGATCGTTGCTCTTCGGCACGAGAACATTGTTGGTGTGCGTGGCGTAGGACTGTTGCAGGCCGTCGTCCTTCAGGGGGTGACGGGTTCCGCGGTGGAAGCCGCCGCTCGGGCTAAGGGATTTCTCGTGAATGCTGTGGCCCCCGACGCGATCCGGCTGGCGCCGCCGCTGGTGATCACCCAGGTCGAGCTCGACGAGTTTGTGCAGGCCCTGCCTCAGATTCTGAAGGAGGCCACTTCATGAGCGTGCCCAATACCAAAGTCGCCAGGCTCGCGCTGATCGTTGAGCTGTTGGAAGCCCATCAGGTCAAGTCGCAGCCCGAACTCCGCGACCTGTTGTCTAGTCACGGTGTAGAAGTCACGCAGGCCACCATGTCTAGGGACTTACTCGAACTTGGCGCTGTGCGTTTGCGTGATGCGGATGGACACTTGGTTTACGTCATTGATCAAGGAGCCGAAGGTTCCGATGAGCGTGCAGCTTCGGCTCGGTTAACCCGAGTGATCGAGGAACTCGTAGTCGGGGTGGAAGCTTCGGCCAACCTCGTGGTTGTCCGCACGCCTCCCGGGGCTGCGCAATTCTTGGCTTCGTCGATTGATCACGGTGGATTGCCAGGTGTCATCGGCAGTGTGGCCGGGGATGACACGGTTTTGTTGATCACGAAGGAAATCACTGGGGGAGAAGCCGTTGTTGAGCATCTCTTGGCGCTTAGTTCGGCGCGCCGGTGACCACATTGGTTCGGCACAGCAAACAATTTGACCAGCAGGTAAATAGCGAAGGGAACATGCAGTGAAAGAGCGCGTAGTACTGGCCTATTCGGGAGGCCTCGATACCTCGGTGGCGATCGGCTGGATTGCTGAGGAAATGGGTGCCGAAGTCATCGCAGTTGCGGCCGATGTTGGTCAAGGCGGCGAGGACCTCGATGTCATCCGTCAGCGCGCCCTGGACTGTGGAGCCGTTGAGGCCGAAGTCGCCGATGCTCGGGACGAGTTTGCCGACGAGTACTGCCTTCCGGCTCTGCAAGCCAACGCGTTGTACATGGATCGCTACCCGTTGGTCTCAGCCCTTTCACGCCCGACCATCGTCAAGCACTTGGTCGATGCTGCCAAGAAGCACAACGCCACCATCGTGGGTCACGGCTGCACGGGTAAGGGCAATGACCAGGTGCGGTTTGAAGTCGGTATTGCCGCTTTAGCTCCGAACTTGCGGTGTATCGCGCCTGTGCGTGACTCGGGCATGACGCGGGACAAGGCCATTGAATTCGCTGAGCGCAACAACTTGCCCATCGATGTCAACAAGAAGTCGCCGTACTCCATTGACCAGAACGTGTGGGGCCGCGCGATTGAAACTGGCTTCCTTGAGGACATCTGGAATGCCCCCATCGAAGACGTGTACTCCTACACCAGCGACCCGAGCCAGCCTCGTGAAGCCGATGAAGTCGTCATTTCGTTTAAGTCCGGTGTGCCCGTTGCTATTGATGGTCGCAAGGTCACGATGCTGCAGGCCATTGAAGAACTCAACAAGCGTGCGGGTGCGCAGGGTATTGGCCGTCTCGACATGGTGGAGGACCGACTCGTGGGCATTAAGTCTCGCGAGGTGTACGAGGCTCCCGGTGCTATTGCTTTGATCACCGCGCACCAGGAACTAGAAAACGTGACGATCGAACGCGACCTTGCCCGCTTCAAAAGGGGAGTCGAGCAGCGGTGGGGCGAGCTGGTCTATGACGGTCTGTGGTTCTCGCCGCTCAAGGATGCGCTGGACGCGTTTATTGCATCGACGCAGGAATTTGTCACTGGTGACATCAGGATGAAGCTGCACGCTGGCA
>JBAXSF010000007.1:0-18571 GCA_037130835.1 Actinomycetes bacterium | reverse complement strand
ACCGCTCTATCCCCTGAGCTACGGGGGCTCGGGACTGCCGAACCCTACCGGAGTCAAAATCGGTGACCTCTAGTCTGATCTCCTATGACCCCCGCTGAGTTAGCCGATGCAATCCTGCTTGCCGTTCGAGACGCCGTAGCCGCCAACGAACTGCCAGCAGAAGTTGTTGATGCCCCCTTGGACATCAAGGTTGAGCGCCCGCGACAAAAAGAGCACGGTGACTACGCCACCAGCATCGCCTTGGTGATCTCCAAAACGGCGGGCAAAGCCCCTCGCGATGTTGCCGTTGCCCTGCAACCTCGGCTTGCAGCCGTGGCAGGCATTGAGTCTGTTGATATCGCCGGACCAGGATTTTTGAACATTCGACTGGAAGCGGCAGCGCAAGGACAATTAGCCAAGGCGATCGTGACCACCGGTGCGACATACGGAACCAGTGACACCCTCAAGGGTCGAGTCATCAACCTCGAGTTTATTTCCGCTAACCCCACGGGTCCATTGCACTTAGGCCACGCACGTTGGGCTGCCGTTGGTGACGCACTAGGTCGAGTTCTTAGCGCGGCCGGGGCTGCGGTAACGCGCGAGTTTTATGTCAATGACGCGGGCGTGCAGATGGATCGTTTTGGTGCCTCATTGATGGCGATCGCGCGCGGGGAAGCCGTGCCTGAGGCTGGGTATCACGGTGCTTATATCCCTGAACTCTCTGCTCAGATCGTTGTGGAAAATCCCGCGATCATGGAGTTGTCTGGCGTTGATCAACTGGTGGCTTTTCGCGATGCTGGTTACGCCCTGCAGTTGAAGCAGCAACAAGACATCCTGTCGCAGTTCGGTACTCATTTTGATGTGTGGTTTAGCGAAACAACCCTGCATAATTCTGGCGCTGTCGATGCGGCCATTGAAAAGCTACGCGAACAAGGACATGTGGACGATAAGGACGGTGCGGTCTGGTTGCGCACCACGGATTTTGGTGACGACAAAGACCGCGTCATGATTAAAGCTGATGGCGAGAAGACCTACTTCGCAGCAGATGCTGCCTACTACCTCGATAAGCGCGAGCGTGGATTCCAGCAGTGCATTTACATGCTCGGTGCGGATCACCACGGATATGTGCAACGCCTGCGGGCGATTGCGGCCTGCGCTGGCGATGACCCGGATCAAAGCATTGACGTTCTCATCGGCCAGCTGGTCAAGATTGTTGAAGATGGTCAGGAAATGCGTTTGTCCAAGCGAGCGGGCAACATCATCACTCTTGAGGACTTGGTCGAATGGGTGGGCGTGGATGCAGCCCGTTATTCTTTGGCTCGATCATCTGCCGACACTGCGCTGACTCTCGATACCAAGATTTTGACTTCGCGAACCAATGACAACCCCGTGTTCACCGTTCAATATGCGCACGCGCGGATTTCATCGGTTCTGCGCAATGCAGTGGAGCTGAAAATCTTGGCAGACGGTGACGTCGCGGCGGCGCTTGAGCAGGCCGGTGGCTTTGATCCAGCTCTCCTCACGCATGAGCGGGAAGGCGATCTGCTCCGAGCACTGGCTGAATTCCCCCGGGTGGTCGCCAGCGCTGCCGAATTGTCTGAGCCGCACCGAGTTGCCCGGTACCTTGAGGAACTAGCGGGCACCTATCACCGGTTCTACGACGCCTGCCGCGTGTTGCCTCATGGTGATGAAGACGTCACCGACTTAGTGCGCGCCCGTCTCCACCTGTGTGCGGCCACCCGTGTTGTGGTCGCCAACGGCTTGACCCTGCTTGGAGTCAGTGCCCCCGAACGGATGTAATCGTTCGCCAAGTTGCTCGTACTCGGGCACACTGTTGATGTGGATAACGAGCCCGGACCTATCGCGCTGGTGGGCAGTGGGGAATACCTGCCCAGCATGCTTGAGGTGGAACGGTCCCTGCTTCATAACCGCCCCAAGCGCTATGTGCAAATTGCAACGGCTGCCGCCCCTGAAGGTGACGGCAGTTTGCGTAGATGGCACAACTTGGGAGCACAGCAGGCGCAACGGCTCGGCGTGGAACAAGTCATCGTTGACGTGCGCACGGCAGATGATGCCAACGACCAGAAATGGGTTGATGCGATTGCTGGAGCTGGATTGATCTACCTGTCAGGTGGAAATCCCAGTTATCTCGCTGACACCTTGCGCGGTTCGCGCGTGTGGGCCGCCATCGAATCAACCTGGCGTGGTGGCGCAGCCCTTGCAGGCTGTAGCGCAGGCGCGATGGTGATGGCCGAACGTATTCCGTCTTTGCGTCACCCAGTCGCGGGAGATTCGACAGGCTTAGCCCTGCTTCCACACCTGCGCGTGATTCCACACTTTGATCGAATGGCCGGGTGGATGCCTGAGGGAGTTGGTCGCCTCTTGATGCACGGCGTCGATGGTGTGACGCTCTTGGGAATTGATGAAGAAACGGCGCTAGTGGGTGGTCCGCATCAATGGCGCGTTGAGGGTCATCGGCAGGTGTGGCGCCTCGAGCGATCGGGTCGCCAAGCCTTTAGTGCTGGCGAAGTTCTGGACCTCGCCAGCAACTGATCTGCTGTCGGACACACCAGGTGATCCGGTTTTCCGCCCAAGAGTGGGAAGATCAACGCATGTCGTCGTCCGAGTCTGGTGCCTTTGCTGTCCCAGCTGATCTGAATGCACTCGCGCCTCACATTTGGCCAGCGGGTGCCACTCGATCAACAGCCACGGGTGTGGTGTCCGTACGCGGTCATGATGTGCGTGAACTGGCTCGCGACTTTCACACTCCTGCTTACGTACTCGACGAAGTGGAGTTTCGTGATCGCATCGGGAAGTGGAAGTCAGCTTTTGCGCAAGCAACCGATGGCAATGCGGATGTGTATTACGCCGGCAAGGCGTTCTTGTGTTCGGCCGTGGTGCGCTGGCTGGATGAAGAAGGAATGAACCTTGACGTCTGCACAGCAGGAGAGTTAGCCGTTGCCCTGCGGGCAGGATTTGAGCCAAGTCGCATTTTGATGCACGGGAACAACAAGTCAACGTCGGAATTGCGCCAGGCCGTTGAGGCTGGGGTGGGGCTTGTTGTCGTTGACTCCTTTGAGGAGATCGCGCGCCTTGCTCACATAGCGGGCGACAGTGACGTGGTGCAGTCGGTTTTGGTCCGCGTCACCGTTGGGGTCGAGGCCCATACCCATGAATTCATTGCTACCGCGCATGAAGATCAAAAATTTGGCTTCTCGCTCAGTGGCGGCCAAGCCCTCGAAGCCGTGCGACGTATCCACAAGTTGCCGGCCCTTGCACTGGCGGGACTGCATTCCCACATCGGTAGTCAAATCTTTTCCACTGATGGTTTTGGGGTCGCGGCTCATCGGTTGGCTGAGTTCTTGGTGCAAGTGCGCGATGTCTGTGACGTCGAACTTCCACTCTTAGACCTAGGTGGGGGATTAGGTATTGCCTATACCGAAACCGACGAGCCGCAAGCCCCGCAGTTGATCGCTCAGCAACTCGCGGCCATCGTGAGTGCCGAATGTGCCCGTAGTGGTTTAGCGATGCCGCGCATTTTGGTTGAACCCGGGCGCGCGATTGCGGGTCCGACGACCATGACCTTGTACGAGGTGGGAACAATCAAGACGGTCGAACTTGACGATGGATTGAGTCGCACCTATGTCAGCGTTGATGGCGGAATGAGTGACAACATTCGACCCTCTCTTTATGACGCGGACTACACCTGCTCGTTGGTTTCTCGATCCAGTACAGCTGACCCGATGTTGGTTCGAGTGGTCGGCAAGCACTGTGAAACAGGTGATGTCGTGGTCAAGCAAGCCTGGTTGCCCGCTGACTTAGCGCCAGGGGATTTGTTGGCTGTTGCTGCGACTGGGGCCTATGGCCGGAGCATGGCGAGCAACTACAACCACGTTCCCCGGCCCCCTGTGGTTGCTGTTTCTGAGGATGCGGCGCGCCTGATTGTCCGCCGTGAAACCGTTGAGGACATCTTGGCTTTGGACGTGGACTGAAAACCTTGAGCGTTTTGCTTCCTCAAGTGCCCTAGTCTTAGGTCGTGGATTCCTTACGCGTAGTTCTTCTTGGTTGTGGGGTAGTGGGCTCTCAGGTTGCCCGACTGCTCCACGAAAATGCTGCTGACCTTGAACAGCGTGCCGGTGTGAAGATCGAACTCGCGGGAATCGCCGTCCATGACCTGGCTGTAGCACCCGAGTTTCTCGATAGTGACTTGTTCAGTACTGATGCCGTGGCGTTAATGCAACAGGTCAAGCCCGACATCGTTGTCGAACTCATTGGTGGCATTGAGCCGGCACGTGAATTCATCCTGGCCGCAATTAACGGTGGCGCCAGTGTGGTGACGGCCAACAAGGCGTTGCTGGCACAAGATGGTGCAGCTCTCCATGATGCGGCTGCCGCCAACGGCGTTGATCTGGCCTTTGAAGCAAGTGTTGCTGGCGCAATCCCGTTACTTCGCCCATTGCGCGAATCACTGGCCGGCGACAAAGTGGTGCGGATCTTGGGCATCGTCAATGGAACAACGAATTACATCTTGACCCGGATGGACGAATCGGGTGCTGATTACTGGGATGCCCTGGCCGAAGCTCAAGCGTTGGGCTTTGCTGAAGCAGATCCCACCGCTGACGTTGAAGGCCTCGATGCTGCCGCGAAGGCAGCCATTCTCGCCAGCCTGGCCTTTCACACTCGGGTGACGTCGGCAGATGTCAGTGCTGAAGGTATTTCCAAAATCACCAAGACCGACATCGATGCCGCGCGCGCCATGGGCCATGTCATCAAGTTGCTTGCCGTTGCAGAGCGAAGTGCTGATGGTGGGATCGGCGTGCGCGTCAACCCAGCGATGGTGCCCCGGACTCATCCCTTGGCAAGCGTTCGCGAATCCTTTAATGCGGTGTTCGTTGAAGCCGAGGCCGCCGGCGAATTGATGTTTTACGGACGCGGGGCCGGTGGAGTTCCCACTTCGTCAGCGGTACTTGGTGATGTGGTGGCCTTGGCGCGCAACAAGGTTTTGGGCGCGCGAGCTCCCGGCGAATCTGTTTATGCACACCTGGCGATCAGCCCCGCTGGTTCGGCACGAAGCCGGCATTACATCAGTATTGACGTCTTGGATCGTGCTGGAGTGTTGGCCAAAGTCGCTAGCACCTTCGCCGAGCACCAAGTCTCGATCGAAACCCTGCGCCAAGACGGTCGTGGTGATGATGCAACGTTGATCATCGTTACCCACATGGCCTCAGCCGCTGATGTTGCTCAAACCGTGGAGGCCTTGCGCGCGGTTGAGTCAGTCCGAGATGTTGCCACCGTCATGCAAGTCATCGGGGAATAGGCTCTTACCCATGACTACAACGTCTATTCACACCAAAGCCCACCCGCAGTGGCGCGGAATTATTGAGGAATACCGCGACCGTTTGCAGGTTACGGACAAAACCCCGATCGTTAGTTTGCGTGAAGGTGGAACCCCTTTGGTTCGCGCCAATGTGTTGTCAGCGCGCACGGGGTGTGAAGTGTGGCTCAAGGTCGAAGGCGTAAACCCCACTGGTTCGTTTAAAGACCGCGGTATGACGATGGCGATCAGCAAGGCCGCCGAAGAAGGCGCCAAGGCAGTTATATGCGCTTCAACGGGAAATACCAGCGCCAGTGCGGCTGCTTATGCCGTTCGTGCCGGGATGGTCTGTGCCGTGTTGGTTCCGCAGGGAAAAATTGCGCTAGGGAAAATGTCGCAGGCTTTGGCCCATGGTGCCCGCTTGCTTCAGGTTGAGGGCAACTTTGATGACTGCCTCACCTTGGCACGTGACCTGTCCGAAAACTATCCGGTCGCTTTGGTCAACAGCGTGAACCCAGACCGCATTGAGGGTCAAAAGACCGCATCTTTTGAGATTGTGGACATGTTGGGTGATGCTCCGGACATCCATGTACTCCCGGTAGGTAATGCTGGCAACATCACGGCGTATTGGAAGGGTTACCGCGAGTACACCGCCGATGGATTGGCAACTCACAATCCGCGTATGTGGGGTTTTCAGGCTGCCGGATCCGCACCGATCGTTGATGGCGCTCCAGTAGCCAAGCCATCCACCATCGCGACTGCGATTCGGATCGGTAACCCGGCCTCGTGGAAGCAAGCTGAAGAGGCGCGCGATGATTCTGGTGGATTGATTCACGCCGTCACCGACCGTCAAATCCTGAAGGCCTACCGACTCTTGGCCGCCGAAGAAGGCGTTTTTGTAGAGCCGGCATCAGCAGCCGGTGTTGCTGGATTACTGCAGTCACTTGACGCAGGCTTGGTTGACAGCGGACAAACCATCGTGTGCACGGTTACGGGCAACGGTTTGAAGGATCCAGAGTGGGCCATCGCTGGCGCACCGGCGCCGATCACTGTTCCCATTGACGCGCGTGCCGCAGCTGTGCAACTTGGACTTGTTGACTAATTCAATGAGCGCAACCTTTTGGGAACAACCCGTCACCGTGCGCGTTCCCGCAACGTCGGCCAATCTCGGGCCGGGGTTCGATTGCATGGGCTTGGCCTTAGACCTCTTCGATGATGTCACCGCTGAAGTAATTTCGGGCGGAACCGTTGTGTCCATCGAAGGCGAAGGAGCCACGGATCTCCCGCGCGATGATTCACACTTGATCATCGCTTCGATGCACCGCACCTTTGCGGCCATGGAGGTCCAACCCCCCACCGTCGGATTGCATTGCGTCAACCGCATCCCACAGGCACGAGGCCTGGGCTCCTCGTCTGCCGCGATCGTGGCCGGAGCCATGTTGGCGCGGGCGATGGTCGTTGACGGGGATGCACGCATGACCGATCAGCAGCTCTTGCAATTCGTCGTCGATCAGGAAGGTCATCCTGACAACGTCGCCCCTTGTGTTTTGGGTGGATTGGTGCTCGCGTGGGGCAATCCCGTTCAAACGGTTCATCGCCAAGTTCATGCGTCGATTAATGCGCTGGTGTTTGTTTCCGCTTTGGGTGTAAAGACAGAGCAGGCACGAGCGATATTGCCCGAGACCATCACGCACGATGATGCAACAGCTAACTCGGCACGAGCGGCGTTGCTTGTTGATGCCCTCACCCATGATCCGACTAATCTCTTTGACGCGACTGTTGACTACCTGCATCAAGAACAACGGCGATCGGCCATGCCGCACTCGTTGGATCTGATGGACGCGCTGCGTTCAGCTGGCATTCCAGCGACGATTTCGGGTGCAGGTCCCAGCGTTTTGGTCTTGACGACCACGACGGATCAACGAGCCAAGGCGCTAGAGATTGGTGACCGCTTCCTTGATTTTCAGGCTTTGCCCATAGCAACGAGCCCCAGTGGGGCGAAGGTAGTAGCAGGCTAGATCGAAGAATTGGCGCGATTTCCCCACCCTGCCCCCTGGCGGGACGGATGGGTGTTATGGTTTAGATATCTGAACAGGTCAATTGAGACATCTCAAAGACCCCACTCATCGCCAAAAAGCCTTTTCGATAAGCGCTGAGTGCGAACGGATAATCCGCCACCTAACTGATTTAGTTGCGTGGCTTCCACTCACTTGTTTTTCGCACGGTGAGCGCCTCACAGGACACATCTGAAGGCCAGTCGTACGCAAGACAATTCCTTGAAAGGGTCATCAGTGGCCGACACAACAAAAGCCGATGGGCTCTCCACGATGTTGCTGCCCGAGCTTAAGACGCTCGCGGGCAAGATCGGGATTTCTGGAGCATCAGGCATGCGCAAGGGCGATCTAGTCGCAGCAATTGAGACACAACAACGTAAGAACGCGAAATCATCCAGTACTGGCACGGGACGCACCCGACGCACCAGCACGCGTGCAGCCGGTGATGCCGAATCAAAGCCCGCCAAGAAAGAAGAAGCAACGCAGGAATCTGCCGAGTCCGCTCCGACGCGCTCCAACGAGCGCCCAGCTCGGGATAACCGGGATAACCGAGATAACCGGGACAACCGTCGCGATAACCGCGACCGCTCAAATAACGACCGCTCAAATAACGACCGCTCCAGCAGCGACCGCTCAAATAACGACCGTTCAAATAACGACCGCCAAGGAGGGGACCGCCAAAGCTCGGGTTCCGCTGGCGGTCAGGGGCAGTACAACCGCTCCAATGGCCCTCGCGATGACGATGACCGCGGTCAACGTCAACGCCGTCGTGGGCGCGACCGTTTTAGAGACAATCGCAATCCACGTGCCCCTCGCCGCGAATTTGGGGATTCCGAACCAGAGATTTCTGAAGACGATGTCTTGTTGCCAGTAGCGGGCATCTTGGACGTTCTCGATAACTACGCCTTTGTGCGCACGTCGGGCTACTTGCCAGGCCCCAACGACATTTACGTCAGTCTCTCGATGGTTCGTCGCTTCGGACTGCGTAAGGGTGATGCCATAACGGGTGTTGTCCGTCAGGCTGTTGAGGGCGAGCGCCGCGACAAGTTCAACGCCATTGCTCGCATTGACACAGTCAACGGTGTTGAGCCCGAGAAGGCAAAGAACCGCATTGAGTTCAGCAAGCTCACGCCGTTGTACCCGCAAGAGCGTTTGCGTCTCGAAGGCGACCCCACGAACATGACCGCTCGCGTGATCGACCTGGTTGCCCCGATTGGTAAGGGCCAGCGTGGATTGATTGTTTCGCCACCCAAGGCGGGTAAGACCATGGTCTTGCAGGCCATCGCCAATGCGATCAGCACCAATAACCCGGAATGTCACTTGATGGTTGTCCTGGTGGATGAGCGTCCAGAAGAAGTCACTGACATGCAGCGTTCGGTGAAGGGCGAAGTCATCGCTTCTACCTTCGACCGTCCGGCCGAAGACCACACGATTGTTGCTGAGTTGGCCATTGAGCGCGCCAAGCGCTTGGTTGAACTCGGACACGACGTTGTTGTCCTCTTGGACTCAATGACGCGATTGGGTCGTGCCTACAACTTGGCCGCTCCTGCCAGTGGACGAATTTTGTCCGGTGGTGTGGACTCGGCTGCCTTGTATCCGCCCAAGAAGTTCTTCGGTGCTGCTCGCAACATCGAAAATGGCGGATCGTTGACCATCCTGGCTACTGCTTTGGTCGAAACCGGCTCACGCATGGACGAAGTCATCTTCGAAGAGTTCAAGGGCACGGGCAACATGGAACTTAAACTTGATCGCCGTCTTGCTGACAAGCGCATCTTCCCTGCAGTTGACGTGGATTCATCAGGTACGCGTAAGGAAGAGATTCTGCTATCTCCTGATGAGCTCAAGGTCACGTGGAAGCTCCGTCGCGTGCTCCACTCGCTGGATCAACAGCAGGCCATCGAGTTGTTGCTCAGCCGTCTGCGCGAAGCCAAGACCAACTACGAATTCCTCATGCAGGTCCAAAAGACCACGCCAGGTGCGCCTGGTCAGCCTGACGAAGACTAGGGGCCAAGCCCGCACTCACCAGTCAAAACCTTGGCTGGCACACTAGGGGTGGTTCCGGTTCACGACATGCGACCTGTGTGATCGACCCGGAACCTTGATGAGGAGTTAGTCACCATGAAGAACGACATTCACCCCGCGTACGCAGAGACCACGGTCACCTGCACTTGCGGATCGTCTTTTCAGACTCGTAGCACCGCTGCCAACGGCTCGATTCACGCTGACGTCTGCAGCCAGTGCCACCCCTTCTACACCGGTAAGCAGAAGATTCTCGACACCGGTGGCCGCGTTGCCCGCTTCGAAAAGCGATTCGGCAAAGCCCCCAGCGAGTAGATTTCTTGCAGCGCCGGATGCCCGTGACTTCACGGTGCGTCCGGCGCTGTTGTCTTGTCCGACACGTTGATGAGGGATTGGGAGGTAAGCGCGGTGTTTGAGCACGTTGAACAGCTCGTAACAGAGCATGCTGAATTAGAAATCGCCATCGCCGATCCATCCGTGCATTCGGACCAAGGTCGGGCCCGAACTCTGAATCGTCGCTATGCCGAAATCACTCCCACCGTTCGTGCCTTCAAGGAGTGGAAGCAGTTAGGCGAAGATATTGCCGCTGCGCAAGAGTTCCTGGCAGAAGATCCCAGCTTTCGTGAAGAGATCATCACCATCACTGCGCAACGCGAGGAAGTCGAAGCTCGGCTGCGCGAGTTATTGATTCCACGCGACCCTGATGATGGGCGTGATGTGATTATCGAAGTTAAGGCCGGAGAAGGTGGCGATGAATCGGCTCTCTTTGCCGGTGACCTCGTCCGCATGTATTTGCGTTATGCCGAGCGCCGTGGTTGGAAGACGGAAATTATTGACGCCGTCGAGTCCGATCTGGGTGGCTACAAGGACATCTCTATTGCGGTGAAGGCCAAAGGGACACCGGAGTTGGGAGATGCTCCGTGGGCCCGCCTGAAGTATGAGGGTGGCGTTCACCGAGTCCAGCGTGTGCCGGTCACGGAGTCCCAAGGTCGCCTGCACACTTCGGCCGCGGGGGTGTTGGTGATGCCCGAAGCCGAAGATGTCGAAATTACGATTGACCCCAACGACCTTCGCATTGATGTGTATCGCTCGTCAGGTCCTGGTGGTCAGAGCGTGAACACCACCGACTCGGCTGTGCGCATCACGCACGTTCCTACGGGAATCGTCGCGAGTTGCCAAAACGAAAAATCCCAACTGCAAAACCGTGAGTCAGCCATGCGCATCTTGCGCGCGCGTATCTTAACCGCAGCTCAGGATGCAGCCAATCAAGAAGCATCCGATGCTCGTCGATCGCAGGTGCGAACAGTGGACCGAAGCGAGCGAATCCGCACGTATAACTATCCGGAGAATCGCATCAGTGATCACCGGGTGAACTTCAAGGCCTACAACTTGGACCAAGTTCTTGATGGCGATTTAGACGCCATACTCCAGGCCTGTACTGATGCAGATAGTGCCGCGCGCCTGTCGGGATCATGAGTCCGGAGCCGTCGACCTCACTGGATGAGGTGTTGCGTGCCAGCAGTGAAGTTCTTTCGCAGGCTGGGGTTTCTTCCCCGCGTCACGACGCCGAAGCCTTAGCCAGCTATGCGCTGGGTGCGGACAGATCGGCTGTGCGAACCTGGCTTGCATTGGGTGTCAGTATCAATGCCGAGCAGGTCAGCCACATCCAGGCCCTTGTTGAGCGGCGTGCCGGTCGAGAGCCGTTGCAGCACATCACCGGATCAACCGGATTCGCGCGGATTGACTTACTCGTCGGCCCAGGAGTCTTTGTTCCACGCCCCGAGTCGGAGTTGTTAGTTGAGCGAGCGCTGGTCGAAGTGCAGTCCATCGTGACCGCAGGACAGGCACCGATTGTTGTTGATTTGTGTAGCGGCTCGGGTGCCATCGGGCTAGCAATCGCGCACGAGTGTTCAACGGCGCAGTTGCACGCAGTGGAATTAGACGACGATGCGTTCTTGTGGCTACAGCGCAATGTTGAGGCGCTCAACCTCGGTGCGCGCGTTCAGGCGTATCACGAAGATGCAACGTCGGCGTTACCTAAATTGACCGGTCGCGTTGATGTGGTGGTGTGCAATCCACCCTATGTGCCTCTTGATGCAACCATCCGCGATCCAGAGGCTGCCCGATTCGATCCTCCAATGGCGTTATGGGGTGGCATTGACGGTCTGGATGTGATTCGCGGGATTGAGGCCAACGCGGCTCGGCTGCTGAAGCCAGGTGGGTTGTTGGTCATTGAGCACGCCGACGTACAAGGCGAGACGCTGCCATTGCTTTTGATGAGCAGCTATCACGATAATCAACGCGTGTGGACCGAGGTTATGGATCAGCGCGACCTCACTGACCGGCCGCGGTTCACCGTCGCCCGACGAGCAGGTGCGGCATGAGCGCTATTTTTGATTGTTCCAACGAACTCGAACGTGAGCGTGGCCTCGCACTCGCAGTCGCTGTCCTCAAGCGCGGTGGGCTGGCAGCCTTCGCCGCAGATTCAAGTTATGCCCTCGCCTGTGATGCATTTGATCGGTCAGCGGTAGCCGAATTGTTGAAAGCGAAAGGGCGCGATGCCCGGACACCGGTGTCAGTTCTAGTTCCGTCGGCAACAACGGTCGGTGGGTTAGTCCATCAGGTAACTGACACGATGACGGCCGTTGTGGAAGCTTTTTGGCCAGGCGATGTCACCATCGTCGCGCGTAGTGCAGGGTCGTTGGCCTGGGACCTAGGGGACACCGGTGGAACCGTCAGCATCCGTATGCCGTTGGCGGAATTGGCACAAGATGTGTTGATTCGCACCGGCCCACTGGCCGTGATGTCGGCGAATCGAATCGGGATGCCGGCTCCCTTGAGCGTCGCGGAATTGGTCGCCGGCCTCGGCGAAATTGCTGAGCTAGATGTGATCTTGGATTCAGGAGTGCTCGATCAACAGGCACCAAGCTCGATTGTTGACCTGACGGGTGAGCGCCCGCGATTGCTGCGTGAAGGCTCGGTCACTGCCGATCAATTGCTTGTGGTTTTGGGCGATCTAGAGGTGTTGGAGTGAGTGGTGGGAGGACTCTGACCATCTGCGCCTTTTGCTTTGCCTGGTCATAGACTGAAACCAACTATTAGCCACGCTCGCCACAGGAGTTCGTATGACCTCGTCCGATGTGCCCTTTTGGGGACCAGACTTCGCCGCATTGAATCGTCAGGACCCTGAAATTGCGGCGGTGTTGTTGGGCGAACTGGACCGTCAGCGTGAAGGCTTGCAACTCATTGCCAGTGAGAACTTCACTAGTCCTGCGGTGCTCGCTGTGCTAGGTAGCACGCTGAGTAACAAGTACGCCGAGGGCTACCCGGGCAAGCGTTATTACGGCGGATGCTCCGAGGTGGATAAGGCAGAAAACATCGGCATCGAGCGGGCGAAGGCACTCTTTGGTTCCGATCATGCCAACTTGCAGCCACACTCGGGTGCCAGCGCCAACATCGCAGCGTATGCGGCGTTCTTGGTTCCCGGCGACACCGTTCTTGCGATGTCTCTGCCGCACGGTGGTCACCTGACGCATGGCTCAAAGGTGAACTTCAGTGGCAAATGGTTCAACACTGTCTCGTATGGAGTGTGTGAAGACACCGAACTCATTGACTACGACCAGGTGCGCGAATTAGCTCGTGAACACCGCCCAAAGATGATCATTTCCGGTGCCACCGCTTATACCCGTCTGATTGATTTCGCTGCTTTCCGAGAAATTGCTGACGAAGTAGGAGCGATCTTGATGGTCGATGCCGCCCACTTCATTGGCCTGGTCGCCGGTAAGGCCATCCCTAGCCCCGTTCCTTTCGCTGACGTCGTGTGCTTCACCACCCACAAGGTGTTGCGTGGGCCGCGTGGCGGAATGATTTTGTGCAAGGAAGAACATGCCACCAAGATTGACAAGGCCGTGTTCCCTTTCATGCAGGGTGGGCCTTTGATGCATGCTGTTGCGGCCAAAGCAGTAGCACTGCGCGAGGCTGCTTCTCCCGAATACCAGACCTATGCCAAGCAGGTAATTGCTAACGCTCAGGCCCTGAGTTCTGGTTTGGCCGATCGCGGGATGCGGCCGGTCAGCGGTGGAACTGATACCCACTTGTCGTTGATTGACTTGCAGGGAATTGGTGTCACGGGTGCAGAAGCGGAAGCGCGCTGCGATGCCGCTCGCATCACCTTGAACAAGAATGCCATTCCTTACGACCCGCAACCACCGATGGTTTCTTCGGGTATTCGCGTGGGAACTCCAGCTGTCACGACACAAGGCTTGGTCGAAGCAGACATGGCAGTCATCGCAGACCTGATTGGCCGTGCGGTTCGTGATGCAGACGGAACTCAAGCCGCCACGATCGCCGCTGAAGTATCAGCATTGGTGGGTAAGTACCCTGCGTACGCTCAAAACTAGAGCGGGCGCGGGTACCATCAACTAACCCACCCACCCAGTAGCGAACGGCGATCCATGAGGCAACGAGCCAGGTTTGTGTTCTCAACCTTGGTCCTTGACCTGCTTGCTCTCGCGGTGAGTTTGGTGTTGGCCTCGATCCGAGTCTTTGACGTCGTGTGGTTGCCGTCAGCCAACCTGCTGGCCTTTCAAAACCCTCGGCCCATGCTCGGTTTGTTAGTCATCGGTGTTCTGCTGGGTTCATGGCTGGCTTTGCGTGTGGTTGACCCTGCCTTGTCGAGGCCCAACTATGGCCACGCGTTGTTCGCGTTGGCCATTGCCATTGGCATGGTTGCGGCGGGTTCCTTCGTTTTGCGCACGTACTTTTCGCGTGAGTTTGTGATTGTCACCCTTGGCGTGTGGCTCGTACTGGCTCTGATTCATCGAGCCCTGCGCCGAACCGTTCCGTGGATTGAAGCCATGGTCGTTGTCTCTGACGAGGAATATCTCGTCGCTGATTTGGCGGCCGCCCGGCATGCGCGCGTTGAACAGATCCTCAAACCGCAAGGACAAGCACCCGCGGAGAGCCTGCCTCCGGATGTGACCTTGATCGTTGATTTGCGGGCAGTGTTGAGTGACTCCATGGCCAGCTTTGTGTCCTCATCAACGTTGGCGGGGTTAGAAGTTCGCCCCTTGAGCCAGGCCTATGAAGATCACACAGAGCGCATTCCGCTAGTGCACTTGGCGGAAGGATGGGAAATCTCCGTACCCCTTGGACGGCGAGCGGTTTATGAGCCTTTTAAGCGCATCATTGAGGTGGTCTTTACCGCTATCACCGCACCATTGTGGTTGATCATCATGGCGCTGACTGCTCTTGCGATCCGTATTGATTCGGGTCCATCGGTGATCTTTAAGCAGATTCGTAGGGGTAAAGAGGACAAGCCCTTCACGATCTATAAGTTCCGCACGATGGTCATTGACGCAGACAAAAACGCCCCACAGTTCACGATTAAGGATGATCCGCGCATCACCAGAATCGGCAAGTTCTTGCGGCGCACTCGCCTTGACGAAGTCCCGCAATTGGTCAACGTCCTCAAAGGCGAGTTGTCCTTGGTGGGTCCACGAGCTGAGCAAGTCGTCTTCGCAGATCAGTTCCAGGAAGTGATTCCCTTCTACCGTTACCGCCACTTAGTTCGACCGGGAATTACTGGCTGGGCGCAGGTCAATTCCGGTTACGCCGACAACCTTGAAGCCACCATCGAAAAGTTGACCTACGACTTGTACTACGTGCGGCATATGTCGCCTTGGGTTGACCTGAACGTGTTGTGGCGAAGCGTGGTAACCGTTGTGTCGGGCAGGGGAGCCCAGTGAGCTTGTTCTTTACGGGAACTAGTGATTTGCCCGAGCAAGCTCAACAGCACAACACTCGACTCCTGCGCCGATGCGCTGCTGGGCTCGCTCTCGTGGCCCTGGTACTGGTGGTCACGTGGGGTTGGCAGCAAGGCAGCGCAGGGTTCGCTGGTGCACTTCTCGGAGTAGCTCTGGTGACCGGGTTTTTCGGTGCTGACCTGGTGGCGTTGTCGCGAACGAGAGGATCGAGCGCTGCACTGGTGGCATCAGTCTTGATTGCCCTGTATTTAGGCAAGTTAATTGTGGTCTTGCTTGTCCTGCTTGGATTGCGCCGCACAGCCGGAATTGACCATCCCGCGGTGATCGTTTCGGTGATTGTGGGAGCTGTCAGTGCGGGAATCGCTGGGTTGGTTGTCTGGGCCAAACTGCGCATTACTTATGTCACTCCGTGACCCATCTCACAAGCAGTCCGGTGGAGTCAGACCCTAAGAAATCGCACATTTTCGCCCTGATACTGTCACCGCGTGGCGCAGGAAGGTCCAGGTCCAAAACGCAAGGATCAGGATTCTGAAGCGGCATGGGGAGTTGTTGGGTATTTGGTATCTGGCTTGGTCGCCTGGGGCGGCTTAGGTGCGATAGCAGATCACTACTTCGACACCTCTTTATTCTTCCCCATCGGTTTGGCGCTAGGCGCTGGTCTGGGTTTGTACCTCGTATGGGTGAGATACGGTAAATCCTGATTCCGGTGGTTCTTGGTGCCAAGCGCACCTTGTTCTTGTTGGCTTGTGTGACATGGAGGTTTGGTGAGTTCCACCGTTTTGGCACTGACTCACACTGCTGACCCAGGCTTTGAACCGCCCGGGATTGCAGACTTCAATTTCCCTCCCATTTTCCCCGACACCCCTTTTGACTTTGTTACTAAGCCTTTGCTGGCATCGGTGTTGGCCGCGATCATCGTTTTTGTCTTCTTCACGCTCGGTGCCCGTAAGGGTGCCTTGGTGCCAGGTCGATTCCAGTTCGCTGTTGAGTCGGTCTATACCTTCATTCGCAATGGCATCGCGCGCGACGTCATTGGACATGACTTCGCCAAGTACGTGCCGTACCTGGTCACGGTTTTTGCTTTCATCTCGGTAAACAACCTCTTTGGCATCATTCCGCTGATTCAGTTCCCCACCCTGGCCCGCTTCGGATTCCCCTTGGTGTTGGCGATCTGTAGCTGGCTGATTTACCTCGGCATAGGTATTCGCCGAGCCGGATTCTTCGGATATTTCAAGTCGATCATGTTCCCACCGGGACTGCCCGTCTTCATCTATCCGTTGCTAGCCCCTATCGAGCTCATCCAGGTGCTAGTTGTTCGTCCCTTCTCGTTGGCGTTGCGACTTACCGCCAACATGTTTGCTGGTCACATCTTGCTGCTCTTGTTTACTTTGGGTGGCACGTACATGCTCACGAACGAGTCTCTCGTTCTTAAACTGCTCGCGCCGTTCTCACTTGCGGGTGCCATTGGCTTGACGTCCTTCGAGGCATTTATCGAAGTTCTGCAGGCCTACATCTTTACCCTCTTGTCCGCCCTGTACATCGCAGAAGCGATGTCAGACGAACACTGAGGCACCCGCGCTCACTCGAAAGGAAAAGTCACACCATGGACAAGATCTCCCTCGCTGGCCCGTTGGTCTATGCCATCGCAGCCATCGGCCCTGGTATCGGAATTGGTTTGATCTTCGCCGCTTACGTCAGCGGTGTTGCTCGCCAGCCTGAAGCCAACAACATCTTGCGTCCCATCGCATTCCTAGGATTCGCCCTCGTTGAGATTTTGGCCCTCATCGGTCTGGTCTTCGCGTTCCTCTAAACACCAAGGGAAACCGACACCATGTCATTGACATATCTGGCTGCGTCAGAAGTCTTCTCCGCTGAGGAGTCGATTTCTGCTCTCGTACCAAAGGTCGAGGAACTCATCATTGGGTTGCTGGGCTTCTTGGTGCTGCTGTGGCTGCTGAAGAAGTTCGCTTACCCGCAATTTGAAGCGACCTTCCAAGAGCGCACCGCCGCTATTGAGGGTGGAATCGAAAAGGCTGAGAAGGCGCAAGAAGAAGCTGCTGCTGCTTTGGCTCAGTACCAAGCACAGTTGGCTGATGCTCGTGGCGAGGCTTCGACGATTCGTTCTGAAGCTCAGGCTGAGCGTGCTCGCATCGTTGATGAAGCGCGCTCTGAGGCCACTGCTGCTGCCGAGCAAGTCACTTCTCGCGCTGCCGCACAAATGGAAGCTGACCGCCTAGCCGCTAAGGCTGAGTTGTCTGCCGAAGTGGGTCGCATCGCCCTTGACCTTGCTAGTCGCGTCGTAGGCGAAGCCTTGAGCGACGATGCGCGGGCTCGCGCGACGGTGGATCGTTTCATCGCCGACCTCGAAAGTTCGACGCAGGAGGGCACTCGCTGATGTTGGGCGCCAGTCGTACATCCCTAGAAACTGTTCGCGAAGTACTCGCGAACAATCCAGGCGATGCTGAACTTGGAGAGCAACTCTTGGCTATTGCCACGTTGCTTGCCTCTGAATCCACCCTGCGTGGGTCCTTAGGCGATCCAGGAAGTGCGGCTGCTCAACGTATTGCGATTGTTGACTCACTACTTGCCGGCAAGGTCTCGGCTGTTGCCTTGAACTTGGCGAAGGAAGTGGTGTCGCGACGCTGGTCCAGTGGCCGCGACTTGGTGGAGGCGTTCGGAACCCTAGGCGCTGAAGCCTTGTTCATTCAGGCTGAAGCCGATGGGCGTTTGGACGCGGTCCAAAACCAGTTGTTTGATTTCTCGCGTGCTGTTGCAGCCAATGGGGAACTCCAACTGGTCTTGGGTAACCCCGCCGTTCCTGGTGCTGAACGTTCAGCCGTTGTTGGTTCACTTGTCGAGGGTCGAGTTGAACCAGAAACGTTTGTACTGCTTAAGGATGCGGTGAGTAACCCGCGTGGCCGACGACTCGACGATGCTTTGACAGAGTTGGTCGAACTGGCCGCCGTGCGTCGCCGTGAACTTTTGGCTCAGGTACGAGCCGCTGTTGAACTGTCGAACGAACAAAGTGAGCGTTTGGCAACAGTCCTGGCTCGTGTTTATGGTCAGCCAGTTCAGATCCAGCAAATCCTTGACCCCACGGTTGTTGGTGGAGTCAGCGTGACCATCAACGACGAAGTAATTGACGGAACCACTGTCCACCGCCTCGAGCAAGCACGTCGCTTGCTCGTGGGTGGCCAGGCCTAATCACACAAAGCAACACGCTGGCACCCGCTAGCGCTAACAAAAGGGAAGCGAAGACACATGGCCGAGCTAACGATCCGACCGGATGAAATCCGCGACGCGATCGAGCGGAACGTTGCTGCGTTCACGCCCGAGACCTCCCGCGAAGAAGTAGGCCGCGTTGTTGAGACCGGTGACGGTATCGCGCGCGTTGAAGGCTTGCACTCTGCGATGACCAACGAGTTGCTGGAGTTTGAAAA
>JBAXSF010000069.1:0-7056 GCA_037130835.1 Actinomycetes bacterium | reverse complement strand
CACGGCACCGTGAAGGTCGAAAGTGTCGGGCTCGCTCGCGCCGAGAAAGTCAAGGTCGTTGACGGCTCAAGTGTGAGTTCAACCGTGGCCGAACTCAACGCTGACCCCCGCGTGGATTTCGCGCAGCCCAACTTTCGTTACACCTCTAACACTGAACCGTTGGAATCCAAATTGTGGGGCTTTAACAACACGGGTCAAACCCCCGAAGTGGGCTACTCCGGTCCGGGCACTCCCGATGTGGACATCAATGCACCGCAAGCGTGGGCCACGACTACGGGAGATGCCAACGTGGTCGTTGGAATCATTGATACCGGAATCGACATAGATCACTCCGACTTAGTCGGTGCGACCTGGACCAACCCTGGTGAAATCCAAAACAACGGCATTGATGACGATGCCAATGGCTACATTGATGACATCCATGGCTGGGACTTCCTCAACAACGATGCTTCCGTTTATGACGGGGTTACCTGTAGCGGTGGTGAAGACGAGGACTTCCACGGCACCCACGTTGCCGGCACGATCGCGGCCCAGCGAAACGGAATGGGTGTAGTAGGAGTCGCACCGGGCATTCGCGTGATGCCGTTGAAGGCGTTGGATTGCAGTGGTGGCGACACCGGAACCGTCATTGATGCGCTGAATTACGCCAAAGCCGAAGGCGTAAAGATCGTCAACATGAGCCTCGGCGGACCAGGTTATGACCAAGCGTTCAAAGATGCCATTGATGCTTCGGGGATCTTGGTGGTGGCCGCTGCCGGCAACGGTGGCGATGACCAAGTCGGCGACAACAACGACAATGCTGGAACCTCGGGTAACAACTACCGCCAGTATCCAGGGGCTTTCACCTCACCAAACATCTTGGCGGTAGCCGCGATCAGCAACGTTGGGGCACTTTCTTCTTTTTCCAACTACGGTGTCGCCAGCGTTGATGTGGCAGGTCCTGGGCAATCTGTCGTCAGCGACTATCCGCGCGATGCCTACGGCGCATCGCAGTACGTATTCCTTGATGGCACGTCCATGGCAACACCTCACGTGGCTGGTACGGCGGCTTTGGTCCTGTCAACCGACTTGGCTCTGACCCCTGCTCAAATGAAGTCGCGCATCATGAGCACCACGCGCCCGCTGGCCTCACTGAGCGGCAAGACATTGACCGGTGGCCTTGTTGATGCCAACGGTGCGGTCCTGGGCGTCGCTGCCGTTCGCCAAGCCACGACGATGACATTTTCACGATCTACAACAATCATCACGGCGGGTCAGTCAGTCAGGCTGTCCACCAACCTGACTCAGGCTGGTCAGCCGCAAGCAGGACGCACCGTGAAGCTGTTGCGTTATGCCAGTGGCTGGAAAGTGGCATGCACGGTGCGTACGAACGCGGCGGGAGTCGCATCATGTCTTCAAAAGCCGACTACTAACACTGAGTACTACTGGCGATTTGATGGCGACCTGGGTTTGACGTCCAGTCTTTACGGGCTGACGAAGAGTCCCGATGTATATGTTCGTCCGACGATCAGCATGGGCTTTAGCCCGGACCGAGTGCGCACGGGTACGAAAACTGTTGTCTCCGGAAAGGTGTCCCCGACTAAGGCCGGGAGGTACGTGTATCTCCAGCGCCGGTCCGGCACCGTCTGGCGAACGGTGACCAAGCTCAAGGTGAGTTCTCTAGGCGCGTACCGGTTCAGTTTTAGCCGAGGCGTGCGGGGCACATTTAGCTACCGCGTCCACTTCAACGGTGACTCCAGTAATGCAGCACAGAACTCGTCCGTCCGCCTGCTCCGAGTCAGCTAGGTGTATGGTTTTCCTATGCGGAACCAGTACCTCTTGCTTATTCACCGTGGTGAGGCTCGCTCCTAGGCCGGTCTCCTCGCCACGGTAGATAGGCGTACCGGTCGCCCCAGACCTAGCCAGGAGCTCGAAGTGAACCGCAGTAAAGATCCAGTACAAACCCCCAGCGGGATGCCGATCAATAAGTACGTCCCGTTTGCCCCCATCGTGCTGCCCGATCGCACGTGGCCTAACAAGGTCATCACCAAGGCGCCCATCTGGTCCTCGGTTGACCTACGCGATGGCAACCAGGCCCTGATTGACCCGATGACCCCTGCTCGCAAGATGCGCATGTTTGAGCTCTTGGTGCGGATGGGTTACAAGGAAATCGAAGTCGGTTTTCCTTCGGCATCGCAGACTGACTTTGATTTCGTTCGCGAACTGATCGAAGGCGATCACATTCCCGACGACGTCACCATCCAGGTGTTGACTCAGGCACGGGACCACCTCATTGCTCGAAGCTTTGAAGCCATTGATGGTTCCTCGAGTGCGATCATGCACGTCTACAACTCCACATCAGCCTTGCAACGCAGCGTGGTCTTTAACGCTGACAAGGAAGCGGTCAAGGACATCGCCCTTCAAGGTGCGCGCTTGGTGCAAAAGTACGCCGATGAAGTCTCAAGCAACACCAAGGTGTTCTTTGAGTATTCTCCTGAATCCTTTACGGGCACGGAACTTGACTATGCCGTTGAGGTCGTCAACGCCGTGAACGACATTTGGCAACCCACGCATGACCGCAAGGTGATCGTCAACCTGCCAGCCACGGTTGAAATGGCCACCCCCAACGTCTACGCCGACCAAATCGAGTGGATGCACCGCAATTTGGCCTACCGCGAGAACGTGATCTTGTCACTGCACCCGCACAATGACCGGGGAACCGGTGTTGCTGCCGCGGAACTGGGCTACATGGCAGGAGCGGACCGAATCGAGGGTTGCTTGTTCGGTAACGGCGAGCGCACGGGCAATGTCTGCTTGGTGACCTTGGGCTTGAACCTGTTCTCGCAGGGCATCGACCCCATGATCGACTTCACCGGCATTGATGAGATTCGTCGCACGGTCGAGTACTGCAACCAGCTTCCCGTTAACGAGCGGCACCCTTATGCGGGCGACTTGGTCTATACCGCTTTTTCTGGATCGCACCAAGACGCGATCAAGAAGGGCTTTGAGCGCATGGCCGTGGATGCTGAAACCGCGGGCAAGACGGTGGACGACATTCCATGGGGTGTTCCGTACCTGCCGATTGACCCCAAGGACTTGGGTCGCTCGTACGAAGCGGTCATTCGCGTGAATAGCCAGTCCGGCAAGGGTGGCGTGGCTTACCTGTTGAAGTCTGAACACAGTTTGGATTTGCCGCGACGTTTGCAAATTGAGTTCTCTGGAGTGGTGCAACATCGCGCTGACGCGGACGGTGGCGAAATCAGTGCTGAGGAAATCTGGACCATCTTCAACGACGAGTACTTGCCCTCAACCGATGCGCAGTGGGGTCGCCTGTCGCTCAAGGGTCACCAAAATGTGGCGGCCGTTGACCAGTTGGACTCGCTCCAAGCCACCATCGTTCTCGATGGCGAGGAGTTGGTGATTGATGGCACCGGAAACGGCCCCATTGCAGCCTTCGTTGGGGCCCTGTCCAGCAAGGGCTTTGATGTTCGCGTGCTGGATTACCACGAACACGCGCTGTCAGCTGGTGGCGATGCCCGTGCTGCCGCGTACCTGGAGTGCTCGGTGGCTGGCGAAGTCTTTTGGGGAGTGGGAATCGATGCCAACATCGTGACCGCATCACTCAAGGCCGTCATTAGTGCGGTCAATCGCGCGCAGCGATAAAGCGGTGACCTGCTGAAGAGTTATGGTGACGATGCGATCGTGCTTCGCACCCACAAGTTGGGTGAAGCCGATCGCATTGTCACGTTTTTGACCCACCACTTTGGACAAGTACGGGCAGTCGCAAAGGGTGTACGTAAAACGAATTCTCGTTTCGGTGCTCGTGTTGAACCGTTTGCTCACGTAGCCGTTCAATTTCATCAAGGGCGCGGAAATCTCGACACAGTCACCCAGGTGATCACCCACGATGCGTTCGGCGGCGACATCTCGCGCGATTACGGTCGCTACACCACCGGTAGCGCAATGCTGGAAATCGCTGAACGATTGACTAATCACGAGCGCGAACCAGCGGTTGATCAGTACATGCTGTTGCTTGGTGGGTTGCGCGCCTTGAGTAAGCAAGAACACGCTTCCGGTTTGATCTTGGATGCGTACCTTTTGCGTTCGATGGCGGTGGCGGGCTGGGCCATGGCCTTTGACAGCTGCGCTAAATGTGGTGATCCTGGGCCACACGGAGCATTTGCCTTGAGCGCAGGGGGAGTGGTGTGCCCGAACTGCCGGCCGGCTGGAGCGGCGAATCCGGCGCCACAAAGTCTGGAGCTCATTGGCGCTTTGCTGTCGAGCGACTGGGCGGTGGCTGATGCATCCGACGAACGCACCCGCCGTGAAGTCGCTGGGCTGACCGCGGCATTTGCCCAGTATCACTTGGAATCAGGGTTGCGTTCACTACGGTTAGTCGATCGCACTGAGCAGGTTCAAGAAGCCGATACACCGCCACCAGGAGAGTCGTGAAGCGCCAATTCCAATCACCGCCACCGCACCCCAGTGGTGCGGTTGCTCCGGTGATTGATGCAGCGTTGGTGCCCAAGCACGTCGCGATCGTGATGGATGGCAACGGGCGTTGGGCCAAAGAGCGTGACTTAGCGCGCACCGCTGGACACGAAGCCGGCGAAGCGGCCCTACTTGATGTGGTGCAAGGCGCCATCGAAATCGGTGTCACCCACGTTTCGGCGTATGCCTTTTCCACCGAGAACTGGAAACGATCACCCGATGAGGTCCGATTCTTGATGGGCTTTAATCGCGACGTCATTCGTCGTCGTCGCGACGAAATGGACGCCATGGGTGTGCGCGTGCGGTGGGCAGGTCGGCGCCCCAAGTTGTGGAAGTCGGTCATTGATGAGCTGGAATCGGCCGAGCGTATGACGGCAAAAAACGATGTCTTGACCCTGACGATGTGTGTCAACTACGGCGGACGAGCCGAAATTGCTGACGCAGCGGCCGCCTTGGCCGCTGATGTCAAGGAAGGTCGCCTCGACCCCAAGCGGGTGGATCAGCGCACCTTCGCCAAATACTTGGACGAGCCAGATATGCCCGATGTTGACCTGTTTTTGCGCACCTCGGGTGAGCAGCGCATCAGCAACTTCTTGCTGTGGCAAAGCGCGTATGCCGAGTTTGTTTTTCTTGATGAACTGTGGCCCGACGTGGATCGCCGACACCTGTGGCGTGCGGTCGAGCAGTACGCAGCGCGCGATCGCCGTTATGGCGGGGCACAACCCAACGCTTAAAACTGGCCGGCCAACGCTTAAAGCTGGCAGGTACGACAGACACCAAAAATTTCGACGACGTGGCTTACATCAGTAAATCCATTGGTTGATGCCACATCGTGTGCCCAGCGTTCCACGTCAGGACCTTCCACTTCGACGGTGCGACCACAGGTGCGACACACCAAGTGATGGTGATGCGCGGTTCCTGCACATCGGCGGTAGACCATCTCGCCATCATCGCGCCGGATGACATCCACCTCGCCGGCGTCAACCAGTCCCTGCAAACTGCGATAGACCGTGGTTAGTCCGACAGGGGCAGCGCTGGTGCGTAGTTGAGCAAAGATCTCTTGGGCGCTTTGGAATTGGCTTCCGGCCGCCAAGAGCTCGGCGATTGCGGTGCGTTGTTTGGTCGATCGCTGGCTCATGCCACCACCGCCACAACGCCCCACATGGCCAGGACTCCTACCCCGGTGGAGACGAGCGTCAGCCGTGCTGGGTGGCGGCTGTGGGCTTCGGGGAGGATGTCGGCCGCGGCCAGATAGGTCAAGAAGCCGGCAAAGACTCCAAGGTAAATAGCGAGGACCGAGTCTGGAACGGTGAAGAACAACGTGCTGATCACACCGAGTGCAGGTGCGAGTGCATCGGCGGCCAACATCCGGATCGCATGTTTGCGATCGTTGCCATGACGCAACATGATGCCCACAGTGTTCAGACCATCAGCGAAGTCATGAGTTAAAACAGCGAAGGCAACAGCTAAACCAATGCCTTGGGAGATTTGAAATCCCAAACCGATCGCGACACCATCAAAGAACGAGTGCAGCGCAAGTCCACCGGCGCCCAACCAACCCACCCGTGTATGCGCGTGCGAGTGCTGGCCGTAGTCCGAATCTGGCGGCTCGTGCACACCGGCGCTGCGTTCAAGAATGTGCAGTCCAAGAAATCCGGCGACAAAGGCCAGCATCACGACGGGAACTCGACCAAAGGTATTGGCGTTCAGATCAAAGATTTCCGGAAGTAGATCGAAGGCAACGAGCCCAAGAAGGACTCCTCCCGACAAGCCCAAAATCAGATGCAAGCGATCCTTGGCTTTCAAGGCGACGATCCCGCCAAGCGCAGTAGCTGCAACGGTAAGAACGGCGAAGAGAAGAGGCATGGATCTACTCTATGGTGAAATGAAAATCATTTTCATTTAGGGGTCTAACTCACGATCTGGGCGATCCCCACTCCGGCCACGGCAAGCACGACCAGCAGGCGCAGTAGCCGGCCAGTTGGGGCTACAACGGGCCAAGAGAGAAGGAGAAGCCAGCCGATAAAGGTGGCCAAAATCAGTAACAGGACCCCGCCTACGGCTTGTAATCCCTGACTCTCTTGAGATCCCAACAACAGCCCGCCCACTAGTAACCCGGTGAGTCCCACGACGAAGGCCCACCGCGGCAAGGCCGTAATTCGGACCAGCAGGGGCATAGATCGAGCAGCAATGGCGCGAGCCAAGGGGGAGGTGTACTCCGGCGGGGTGTCGGCCGAGCTCACGGTGGCTCCTAGGAATAGGCGAGGCGGGTACGCAATCTAAGCGTGCTCAACACTAGCCTTGCTTTCCTGACGTGCACGGCAACTTGCCGGTGCGCACCGCCGACAGCCAGCCGGATGGAGCACTCATGGCGACCAATCGTGTAGACGCAATCGTTTCCCTGTCCAAGCGCCGCGGATTTGTTTATCCCTGTAGCGAGATTTATGGCGGGACCCGCTCCGCCTGGGACTACGGACCCTTGGGTGTGGAGCTGAAGGAAAACATCAAGCGCCAGTGGTGGCAAACCATGGTTCGCGGTCGCGATGACATTGTCGGTATTGACTCTTCGGTGATCTTGTCGCCGGC
>JBAXSF010000068.1:0-7378 GCA_037130835.1 Actinomycetes bacterium | reverse complement strand
CTTGAAGTGGTGGATCAAGGCTTCCATGGACGTTCCCATGATTTGGCGAATGTGTTCAAAACTGTTACCTGTTCCATCGGCACCGTGCGACAGTTGTGCAGGCCACGCGATCTTCTTGTCTTCAATCATCACCGGTCCGGGCTTGAGGCGATCCAAGCACTGCTCCACGATCTTCATGGACTCGCCCATTTCAGCAATGCGAATCAAGAAGCGCCCATACGCATCCGCGCTGGTTTGAACCGGCACATCAAACTCATAGTTTTCGTAACCGCAGTAAGGCTGCGACTTGCGCAGGTCGTGTGGCAATCCAGTTGACCGCAAAATCGGTCCAGTAATTCCCAGCGCCATGCAACCCGCAAGGTCCAGGGTGCCCACACCAACCGTGCGGCCCTTCCAAATCGCGTTGTCGACCAGCAGGTCAGCGGTGTCCTTCAAGCGACCCGGCAACATCTTCAGTAGTTCGCGCACTTTTTGCTCGGCACCTTCGGGCAGGTCCTGAGCCAATCCACCCGGGCGGATGTACGCGTGGTTCATGCGCAGTCCCGTGATCATTTCGAACACATCAAGGACGAGTTCGCGCTCACGGAAACCAAAGGTCATGGCCGTCAGTGCGCCGAGCTCCATGCCGCCGGTCGCCAAACACACTAGGTGCGACGAAATGCGGTTGAGCTCCATCATCATCACGCGGATGACATTGGCGCGCTCCGGAATCTGGTCCGTGATTCCGAGCAACTTCTCCACGCCAAGGCAGTACGCGGTCTCATTGAAAAACGGTGAGAGGTAGTCCATCCGCGTAACAAAAGTCACGCCTTGAGTCCAGTTACGGAACTCCATGTTCTTTTCAATACCGGTGTGCAAGTAGCCAATGCCACAGCGCGCTTCGGTGACGGTTTCGCCATCGAGTTCCAGGATCAAACGCAGCACACCGTGAGTGGACGGGTGTTGCGGGCCCATGTTGACGATGATGCGCTCTTGCGCTGGGGTGCTGGACAGATCATGCAACAACTCATCCCAGTCGTTGCCCTGAACCGTGAAGACTCTGCCTTCGGTGGTCTCGCGCTCATCGGCCACGCGAGGATCGCTGTCATTAAAAGTTGTCATTTGTTGTACGACCTCCGCTGGTCTGGCGGATCGATTTGCGCGCCCTTGAATTCCACCGGAATGCCACCGAGTGGATAGTCCTTGCGCTGCGGGTGACCCATCCAGTCATCGGGCATTTGAATTCGCGTTAAATGCGGGTGACCCGAAAAGATGATTCCAAAGAAGTCGTAGGTTTCGCGCTCATGCCAGTCATTGGTCGGGTACACCGAAATCAGCGACGGGATGACGGGATCGGCATCAGGCGCCGTGACCTCAAGGAACACACGACGGTTGTGCGTGATCGAGAGCAGCGGGTAGTGCGCATGGAGTTCGGCACCGACGTGTTCGGGGAAGTGCACACCGCTGACACCCAGACACATTTCAAATCGCAAAGCGGCGTCGTCGCGCAGAGCTTGTGCGACTTCAACCAGGTGTTCACGCTTGACCTGAATGGTCATTTGATCGCGATCAATCACAATGCCCGTGATGGCCTGCGCGTGATTAGGCAGAGCCGCTTCAATCGCATCGGCGATGGAGTCAAAAGCACCGCCAAAGGGGCGATCGGCTGCCGCTATGGGTTCGGACTTGACGACCAAGCCGCCGTAGCCGGAGGTGTCGCCGTTCATGACAGCAAGCCCTTCATGGCGGACGTGGGCTCAGCCAACAGCGCAGAACGTTCAAGTGCGAGATCCTGGCGAACCTTTTGCACACCCAACTTCTCGACGGCAATCTTTTCGTGCAACTTCAAGATGGCGTCCATCAACATTTCCGGACGAGGAGGGCAGCCAGGCAAGTACATGTCCACTGGCACAACGTGGTCCACACCTTGCACGATCGCGTAGTTATTGAACATGCCACCACTACTGGCACACACACCCATCGCCAAGACCCACTTGGGTTCAGCCATTTGGTCGTAGATCGTGCGCAAAACAGGGGCCATCTTTTGGCTGACGCGACCGGCGACGATCATCAAGTCAGCCTGACGTGGCGAAGCACGGAAGACTTCCATTCCAAAGCGCGCGAGGTCGTAGCGACCAGCACCCGTGGTCATCATTTCGATGGCACAACAGGCCAGTCCAAAGGTGGCAGGCCACAGGGAGTTCTTGCGCATGTAGCCCGCAAGTCCTTCTACCGTGGTGAGCAGGACTCCACTGGGGAGTTTTTCTTCAAGACCCATGAGTTAGTCCCACTCCAATCCACCGCGACGCCACACATACACGTAGGCGACGAAAACGGTGAAGATAAACAGCACCATCTCGATCAGACCAAACAGGCCGAGCTTGTCAAAAGCCACGGCCCACGGGTACAAGAAGACGATTTCGATGTCAAAAATAATGAACAGCATCGCGGTCAAGAAATACTTGATCGGGATCTTTCCGGCGGCCTTGCGCTCGGTGGGGTCAATGCCACATTCGTAGGCGTCCAGGAAGGCGCGGTTGTAACGCGAAGGCCCAGCAATCGCACCAGAAACGATGGAAAAGAGTGCAAAACCGGCACCAATGGCGGCGAGCACCAAAATGGGTGTGTAGACGTTCACGTCAGGCGCATCCTCTCGGACATCGAATGGATCAAGTGCGGTGAACCTAGGCTCAACAAGCAGCCCAAAACCCCATATTTACGCATCCCCATCCTAGAACTTGTGGTGTGCGTACTCATGCCGTGGGTGCCATCCGCGACATGGTGTTAACCACATGGTCATAGAAGTCCCCATCGCGTGGATCGGTCAGATTGGCCAGCATTTTCAGGGTCAAGGTCATCGCGCGCGGGTGCGGCAAACCGTGCTTGGTCGCCAGTCGCATGATCTCGGGGTTACCGATCGCCTTCACGAACCAACGACCCAAGGTGTAGTAACCACCCAGGGACTGCTTCAGAGCTTTGGGATAGCCAGCCAAAGCCAATTCGGCTTGCGCAAAAGTGGGGCGTGACTTGGCTTGAACGATGGCTTCAGCAGCCAGTGCGCCAGATTCCATCGCATAGGCAATGCCTTCACCGTTAAACGGATTGACCATGCCGCCAGCATCGCCAACCAACAACAGCCCGCGGGTGTAGTGCGGCGTGCGGTTAAAGCCCATCGGTAAGGCGGCTCCACGAATGGGCTCGGTGCGGTTTTCTTCTCGGAAGCCCCACTCCTCAGGAGTTTGTTCGAGCCACCGCACGAGGAGGTCTTTGTAATCCACGTTGCCGAAAGCCGAACTGGTGTTCAAGATCCCCAAGCCGACGTTGACTGTGCCGTCCCCTACCCCAAAAATCCAGCCATAACCGGGCAGCAACTTGTCGCCATCCCACAGCTCAAGCCAGGATTCCAGCCAGTCATCGTTGGTGCGTGGGCTGGTGTAATACGTGCGAACAGCCACCCCCATCGGGCGGTCATCGCGCTTTTGCAGGCCCATCGCCAGGCTCAACCGCGTCGAATTTCCATCGGCCGCGACCACCAGTGGGGCGTGATATTCCAGCTCAGGTCCCGATGTTCCGTCCGCGTTCTTGAGTTTGGCCCGCACTCCCGTGATCCGTCCCGTGCGCTCGTCAACGATGGGGCCCTGCACATTGGCGCCTTGGATCAAGTGCGCTCCCGCCTTGACCGCGTGCTCGGCTAGGGCCTGGTCAAAGTCCTTACGCGTGCGTACCAACCCAAAGTCGGGGTAGGTCGACAGCTGCGGCCAGGGGATCTCAATAGTGTGACCGCCGCCGACAATGCGCAGTCCCTTGTTGCGGATCCAGCCGTTTTCCTCAGAGATGTCGATGCCTAAATCAATGAGCTGCTTGACCGCGCGCGGGGTCAAACCATCGCCACAGACCTTTTCCCGAGGAAATTCGGTCTTCTCTAGCACCAGCACATCAAGGCCGGCTTGAGCCAAGTAATAAGCGGTGGTGGAGCCAGCCGGCCCAGCGCCAACGACTATGACGTCAGCGCTCGAAGGTGCCAACTCTTGACTCACAACGCCCCAATCAACTCAGCGATTTGTTGCGTACTTTGTGCGCTTGTGAAAACTTTCACTAAGTACATGTGAAGCATACGCCCGCTACGAAGTTCGGCGCTCGTGGAGTCTTACTCCGGAGCGCTTGCGCGATGTAAGGCCACAATCCCGCCCGAAAGGTTGCGATAGGCCGTGCGCTCCCAGCCCGCGGCACTGATGCGAGCAGCTAATTCGCGTTGGTTCGGCCAGGCTCTGATCGATTCGGCCAAGTACACATACGCATCAGGATTACTCGACATCTTGGTGGCAATACTGGGTAGAGCCTTCATCAAGTACTCGGTGTAGACGGTGCGGAATGCCTTTTGCGTCGGGTGTGAGAACTCGCACACCACCAGTCGGCCACCGGGCTTGCACACCCGGAGCATCTCGCGCAGTCCGGCATCAGGATCGACGATGTTGCGCAGCCCAAAGGACATCGTGACGGCATCAAAACTGTGATCCGCAAACGGCAACTGCGTGGCATCGCCGGCGACGAAGTTCAACTCGGGCCGGGCTGCTCGACCTGCGCGCAACATTCCTAGTGAAAAGTCGCACGCAATAACGTCCGCGCCGGTTGCAGCCAGCGATTGTGTACTCGCTCCCGTTCCAGCAGCCAGGTCCAGGACGTGCTCACCCGCGCGCGGATCCACCGCAGCCAGCACCGCTTTGCGCCACAAGCGATCTTGGCCCATCGACAGCACGGTGTTAGTCACGTCGTAACGCTGGGCAACGTCGTCAAACATTGCGGCTACTTCTTCAGGCGCCTTATCCAGTCCGGCGCGAATGGGCTCGGTCATTGGCCACCTCGTCGATGAACAAACGTGCCACCCAGGACCGTGGCCACACATTCCCCGGCGCCATGATCAATCAAGGCTGCAAAGGGATCACCATCAGTGGGGACATCAAACACCGCTAAGTCACCCAGCGCGCCCACAGCCAAGACACCGACCTGATCGGCACGGCTACCAGAAAGTTCGCGACCATCTAGGCCCAGACAAAAAGCACCGCCGAGCGTGATGGCCTGCCAGATCCGAGCATTCAGGTCAGGGAGGTCATAGCCCTGAGTTAGAGCGAGGTCACGAGCAGCACGGGCTTCTTCTAACAGGTCCAAGGACGGTGAGCTGGCCAACGAATCGGTGCCGATGCCGATGGGTGAACCCTCAGCCAAGTAGTCAGCAATGGGCGGGCGGCCGGCACCCAGAATCTTGTTACTGCGCACACAAATCGCGACAGCAGTTCCGCGCTCGCGCAACAACGCCCGATCAGCGGAATCGCAATGCACTCCGTGGGCAACATGAACATCGGCACCCAAACCTTCGAGGCCATCGAGCTCAATGGTTGGCGTGTGGGCAAAACCACCACACGAAATCGCGTCCATCTTCCAGCCAATGTTGTTCGCCATATCGGCCAGCAGACCTGTTCCCACTGCCACAAATTCGACTTCATCAGCGGACTCGGCCAAGTGCGTATGAGCGCGCAAACCCAATTCGCGGCCCCGGCGCATCGACTCGGTAAACGCGTGCCGACTCAAGGTGTACAGCGAGTGCGGTGAGATCCCAGTCGTTCGCGTTTGTGCCATCGCGACATCAAGAGCGGTGTTGACTTCCCCAGCGCGGTCGGCATTCCATTGATCGTCGTCAGCGCCCAAGGCTTCGACATAACTAATCCCGCGTAAGCCACTGCGAGCAATCGGCGCCAAGGCCGGGATATCGGTGACGATGTCGGCCACAGCGGTAGTGCCGCTGCGCAAAGCAAGAAAAGCGCCAGTGCGGGCCGATTCAGCCCACTGCTCATCGGTGGTCACCAGGCGACGCTCAACCATTTGAGCGATCCAGGGCGAAAATGGCAACCCTGAGGAAGCAAGATCGGCATAGGCGGCGTACTGCAAATGCGAATGCGCGTTGACCAACCCAGGGGTAAGCACTCCAGCATGGTCACGACGCTTGGCTGCCGGATGCTTCACGGCCAGGTCTGCAGCCGGTCCCACATCGGCAATCACGCCGTTGTCGATGAGCACTGCGCCGTCACGAATCACACCGGCAGCATCGCTACCGACGGTCGGTGCATTGGTGACGACGACAGGCGCCGTGTGCAAGGTGGCAGTCACGGTTTCAGGTTAGCTCTGTGACACCACGGGCAAGACTCCACGATCAACGGCGATCGAGGCGAAATGCGAGACCACACCATCGTCAACAGGGTCGTTGGCTGGGTCGTCATGAACTTCAATGATTTCGTACAACGTGTTGCGTTGCGCAGGCGTGCGGCCAGCGGTGCGCATCAAGTGAATGAGCTCGCCACGATTACTGCGGTGCTTCGCACCGGCCGATGACACAACGTTTTCTTCCAACATGACCGAACCCAAGTCATCGGCGCCCATGTGCAACGTCAGCTGGCCGACGTCCTTGCCCACCGTGAGCCAAGAACCTTGCAGGTGCGTGATGTTGTCAAAGAACAGTCGTGACAGCGCCACCATCCGCAGGTATTCAAGGATGCTGGCCTGCGTGCGGCCCTTGAGGTGGTTGTTTTCCGGCTGATAGGTCCACGGGATAAAGGATCTAAAGCCGCCGGTTCGATCCTGCACATCGCGGATCATGGTCAGGTGCTCAATGCGCTCAGCATTGGTCTCGCCGGTGCCCATCATGAACGTTGCGGTGGATTCGACTCCCAATCCGTGAGCGATCTCCATGATCTCTAGCCAGCGCTCGCCCGATTCCTTCAGCGGTGCAATTTCGGTTCGAGGCCGAGCAACCAAAATCTCGGCGCCGGCTCCGGCGAACGAGTCCAGTCCCGCGGCTTTGATTCGCGTGATGGATTCTTCAATGCTGACACCGGACACCTTGCTCATGTGCTCGACTTCAGAAGCGCCCAGCGAGTGCAAGACCAGTTGCGGATACTCCGCTTTGATAGCGGCAAAGATGTTCTCGTAGTACTCGACGCCAAACTCGGGGTGGTGACCACCCTGCAACATGATTTGAGTGGCTCCTAGGTCAACGGCTTCACCACAGCGACGCAGGATTTCATCCGTGTCACGCACCCAGCCCTCAGCGTGACCAGGAGCTCGATAAAAAGCACAGAACTTGCACGCCGTGGTGCACACGTTCGTGTAGTTGATATTGCGATCAATCAGGTAAGTCGCTAGGTGGGCTTGATCGCCAAAGCGCGCACGGCGGGCGTGATCAGCAGCTTGTCCCAACGCGTGCAGCGGGGCGAATCGATACAACTCCAGGGCTTCTGCCGGGCTAATCCGCCCGCCATGAGCCGCGTGCTCCAGGAGCGCTGTATGGGCCGAGGTCATGGACTCAGCCTAGAGCCAATGCCGCTCTGGCGGTGGGCTGGCGTGCTCT
>JBAXSF010000067.1:0-7459 GCA_037130835.1 Actinomycetes bacterium | reverse complement strand
CGAGCGCACCGTGCCGGCGTGGATTGAAGCCATTCCTAGCCGCATGCGCATCCTCGTCCATAACTTGCCTAAGCGCGAAATCATCGACACTCAGGTGCAAGAACAGCTGATCGTCGAGCTCTACTCCAAGTAATCCACTGGTTCGCGGTCCGATACCGCGTATCAACGCAGCAGCAGTACCCAAGGCGTCATATAGCGGATGCCCTGATCAGGAGGTAATACCTTGCTTATCGCCCAGCGCCCCACGCTGTCCGAAGAAGTGGTTGACGGTTCGCGTTCACGGTTCATCATCGAACCGCTTGAGCCTGGATTTGGTTACACCCTTGGCAACTCACTTCGTCGCACGTTGCTCTCATCGATTCCTGGTGCATCTGTCACCAGCATTCGTATCGATGGTGCCCTGCACGAGTTCCAGACTCTTGAAGGTGTCAAGGAAGATGTCACCGACATCATCTTGAACATCAAGGGATTGGTTGTCTCCAGCGACAACGACGAGCCGGTTGTTATGTACTTGCGCAAGCAAGGTCCCGGTGCTGTTACCGCTGCTGATATTGCTCCTCCTGCTGGCGTTGAAGTTCACAACCCTGAGCTTCACATCGCTACGTTGAATGGCAAGGGCAAGTTGGAAATTGAATTCACCGTCGAGCGTGGCCGTGGCTACGTTTCCTCCGTGCAGAACAAGGGCGTGGATGACGAAATCGGACGCATTCCGGTTGACTCCATCTACTCACCCGTTCTCAAGGTCACCTACAAGGTTGAGGCCACGCGTGTTGAACAGCGCACCGACTTCGACCGCCTCGTGGTCGATGTGGAAACCAAGTCGTCGATGCGCCCCGCCGATGCCGTGGCATCAGCTGGCAAGACGTTGGTTGAACTGTTCGGCCTGGCCCGTGAACTGAATGTGGATGCTGAGGGTGTCGAAATCGGCCCATCCGCACAGGACACTGTCTTTGCTGAGCAACTGACCATGCCGGTTGAAGAGATGAACCTCTCGGTTCGCTCTTACAACTGCCTCAAGCGCGAGGGCATTCACACCGTGGGTGAACTCGTGACCCGCAGTGAGGCCGAATTGGGCGACATCCGCAACTTCGGACAAAAGTCCATTGATGAAGTCAAGGCCAAGCTCATTGAGTTCGGATTGGCACTGAAGGATTCGCCTCCTGGATTTGATCCAGCATCGATCGTGCGTGACTACGCCGATGACGAGGACGAAGACGAAATTGCTGTTGACGTTGATCCCTTCGTCGATGCAGAACCCGAGACTGAAGAGCTGTAATCCGGTTGCGTCAACACCTCGTTGATGCCCCCTAACAAGGAGTGCAAAGAAAATGCCTACCCCCACCAAGGGTCCGCGTCTGGGCGGCGGCCCAGCTCACGAACGACTCATGCTGGCCAACCTGGCCACCGCGTTGTTCGAGCACGGCCGTATTACCACCACAGAAGCCAAGGCCAAGCGACTTCGCCCGTTGGCCGAGCGTTTGATCACGTTCGCCAAGCGTGGTGACCTGCACGCGCGTCGTCGCGTGTTGACCGTTGTCCGCGACAAGGATGTTGTTCACACCTTGTTTGCTGAAATTGGTCCGCGTTTCGAGCACCGCGAGGGTGGTTACACCCGCATCATCAAGCTTGCTCCCCGTAAGGGCGACAACGCGAAGATGGCAGTGATCGAATTGGTCGAAGCCATGACCGAACAGCAGAAGACTCTGCTCGAGGCCGAAGCCGCCACCAAGCGTGCCGCCAAGGAAAAGGCTGCTGCAGTAGCCGCTCCCGTCGTGACCGAGGAAGTCGTTGAAGAAGTAGCGGCGGTTGACGCTGTTACCGACGAGGTTGCTACTGAAGAGGCCGCGACCGAAGAGGTCGCAGCTGAAGACGTTGCTACCGAAGACGTTGCTACCGAAGAGGCTGCAGCTGAAGACGTTGCTGCCGAAGAAGTTGCGACCGAAGAGGTTGCAGCTGAAAGCGACGCCACGGACGAGTGATCGACGTGTCACTAGACATCATGGATGAGCCCGCTACTTCGCAAGGAGTTGGCGGGCTCATTCGTGTGCGCGTGGATTTGGCCTATGACGGAACGGACTTCGCTGGTTGGGGCATCCAGCAGGGCAGCGACCTGCGCACCGTCCAAGGCGAAGTTGAAGCTGCCCTTGCGACCGTGTTGCGCGTCGATGGCCCGCTGCGTTTAACCGTTGCTGGCCGAACGGATGCAGGAGTTCATGCGCGAGGACAAGTCGCGCATGTGGACTTGCCGGCTGAAGTGTGGAACGGGACTACACCGCAAGACTTACTGCGCCGCCTAAACGGAATTCTTGATGACGACGTGCTCATCCATTCGGTGGCAGCCGCTGCACCTGGTTTTGATGCACGTTTTTCACCGTTGTCGCGGATCTATCGCTATCGACTCTGTGATGATCAGACAACGTATGACCCGCTACGGCGCCACGATGTCGTCTTGGTTAAGGGTCCGCTCAATGTCGCGCAGATGAATGAAGCTGCGGCATTGCTCGTGGGCCTTCGTGACTTTGCCTCGTTTTGTCGCAAGCGTGAACGAGCTACCACTATTCGTACCTTGATTCGCTGTAGCTTTTCGCGAACCGACGATGGCTTGGTGGTGGCCACCGTGGAGGCCGATGCGTTCTGCCACTCCATGGTGCGATCGATCGTGGGAGCCCTTCTAGATGTGGGTCAGGGCCGGCATGAGCCAGCCTGGATCACCAGGACCGCCGAAGCCCTGGAGCGCACGGCCGCGATTCAGGTAGCTCCAGCCCTGGGATTGACCCTTGAGGAGATCGTTTATCCACCCGATGAGGATCTGCCGGCTCAGGCTGAGCGAACCCGTCGCCGGCGTGCCTAGGAGCCGGGGCGCCGACCCGCTGGCTGTGCCTAGAGGCGCGGAAGGTACCCTTTAACCCTTCCCCCACTGGGGCGAGTACCCGTTCAATGTGAAAGTGAAGGCAGTCCCGTGCGTACCTATAGCCCAAAGCCTGGCGATGCAGACCGTCAGTGGCTCGTCATTGATGCCGCTGATGTTGTCTTGGGTCGTCTTGCCACGCAGGCCGCAGCCCTGTTGCGCGGTAAGCACAAGCCCACCTTCGCCCCGCATGCCGACATGGGTGACTTTGTCATCATCATCAACGCTGACAAAGTGGCATTGACTGGCGCGAAGTTGCAGAACAAGAAGGCTTTCCACCACTCGGGTTTCCCCGGCGGCTTGAAGGCCACCTCGTACTCCGACTTGTTGGAAAAGGATTCACGCAAGGTCGTCGAAAAGGCGGTCAAGGGGATGCTTCCGCACACCAGGCTTGGTCGTCAGCAGTTTGGCAAGCTCAAGGTCTACCCAGGCGCTGAGCACCCACACCAGGCCCAGAACCCCACCACGTTCAACATCATTCAGGTTGCGCAGTAATCACTAGCGACAACTGCACAACCGACCGAAAGGAAACTGTGGCGTGACTGATCCAGCCACCGAGAACGACTACAGCGCATACGCCGACCTCGACAACGACGATGCTTCCGGTAGTGAAACCGTTCTTACGTCAGAATCCCCCGCGCCTAAGACTGCGCGCTCAATTATCACTGCCCCTGCCGGTGCTACCGGTCGTCGCAAGCAGGCCATCGCGCGCGTTCGCTTGGTTCCGGGCACCGGTCGTTGGGTCGTCAATGGTCGCGAACTGGCCGAATACTTTCCCAACAAGGTTCACCAGCAGTTGGTCAATGATCCCTTCACCGTTTTGGGAATCGACAAGCAGTTCGACGTGATCGCCCGCATCAGTGGCGGTGGCGTTTCTGGTCAAGCTGGCGCCCTGCGGTTGGGTATTGCTCGCGCCTTGAATGAAATAGACCTGGAAGGCAACCGTCCCACCTTGAAGAAGGCGGGCTTCCTCACACGTGACCCACGTGCCAAGGAACGTAAGAAGTACGGTCTGAAGAAGGCCCGCAAGGCCCCGCAATACTCCAAGCGTTAATCGCGCGGATATCGCAAACTTCACTACTGCCTCGGACTACGCTCCGGGGCAGTGGCATTTACACAGTAAGGAGGCACACCGTGGCGCGTTTGTTTGGAACCGACGGTGTGCGTGGCCTTGCCAACGTTGATCTGACCGCTGACCTTGCCTTGCGCTTGAGTCGAGCTGCGGCAACGGTGTTGGCTAGCGGCGAGCGACCGCACGCAATTGTTGGTCGTGATCCGCGGCCTTCCGGTGAATTCCTTGAAGCAGCAGTTGTCGCTGGTTTGGCCAGCGCGGGACTTGATGTCATTCGCATTGGTGTTGTTCCCACTCCTGCGGTTGCGTTGCTGACCAAGCAAACAGGCGCGGCTCTGGGTGTGATGCTGTCGGCTAGCCATAACCCAATGCCCGATAACGGCATTAAGTTCTTCGGCCCGGGTGGGGACAAGCTCACCGATGAGCAAGAAGACGCCATTGCGGCCGGACTTGATGATGCTACTTCGCCCCCGGTAGGTGAAAAGGTCGGCCGAGTGCGTGAAGATTTGACGGCCGCCCAAACCTATGTCGATCACTTAGTCGCGACCGTGCCCACCCGCCTTGATGGGCTACGCGTTGTTGTCGACTGCGCTAATGGATCCGCCTCGGCGGTCGGTCCCCAAACTCTGCGCGCTCTTGGCGCGGACGTTGTGGTGCTGTCTGACCGACTCGATGGCTGGTCCATTAATGACAACTGTGGTTCGACCCACCCAGAGGCGCTCCAAGCTGCGGTCCTTGAGCACCGGGCTGATGCTGGCATCGCACACGATGGAGATGCCGATCGTTGTTTAGCCGTTGATGCGAATGGAACATTGATCGACGGCGATCACATTATGGGAATCTTGGCTTTGGCGATGAGCAGAGCAGGAACGCTTGCGCACAACACGTTAGTGGCGACCGTGATGAGCAACGTTGGCCTCAAGATTGCTCTGGACCAAGCCGGTGTCTCGATGGTGGAAACCGCGGTGGGCGATCGCTATGTTCTCGAACACATGCGCGCTGGCGGTTTCAATCTCGGTGGTGAGCAGTCAGGACACGTCGTGATGAGTGATTTTTCCACCACAGGGGACGGGATTTTGACGGCGGCTCACCTTTTGGCGCAACTGTCAATTACCGGAAAGTCTTTGGCTGAGCTTGCTGGTGTCGTCCAATCTCTGCCACAAGTGCTGATCAATGTCCCAGGGGTAGACCGCGCTGGATTGGCCAACAATGTTGACATTGCAGCGGCCGTTGCTATGGCGGAGGACCAATTGGCAGGTTCGGGGCGGGTATTGCTGCGCCCTAGTGGAACTGAGCCCGTTATTCGGGTCATGGTGGAAGCCGCTACCGCAGACGAGGCAGAAAATATCGCGCAGCGTTTAGCCGCACACGTTGCTTCCGCCCTCGCCCTCTAGGCTGAGGGTATGTGCGGGATTGTTGGATACGTCGGTTCGCTGCGTGCAGACGATGTTGTCCTCGAAGGTTTGCGTCGACTCGAATACCGTGGGTATGACTCGGCGGGAATCGCTGTAGTTACCGAAGGCACCGTCGCATCGGCGAAGCGAGCAGGCAAGCTGGTCCAGCTCGAAATCGCACTTTCGGAGAGCTCACTTCCTGCTTCTGGCACTGGTATCGGTCATACCCGGTGGGCCACACATGGTGCCCCCAATGATCGCAATGCCCACCCACACCTGACGCGCGAACAATCAATTGCCGTCGTGCACAACGGCATCATCGAAAACTTCGCCCGCTTACGGGCTGAGTTAGAAGGTGCGGATTACGAATTCCAATCCGAAACCGATACCGAAGTAGTCGCGCACTTGCTGGATTCGGTTTATGACCCCGCGACAGGTTTGGCGGAAGCTATGCGTGTGGTCTGTCGTCGCTTAGATGGTGCGTTCACTCTGGTGGCTATTCACGCTGATGAGCCGGGGGTAGTGGTGGGGGCTCGACGCAATTCGCCTCTGGTCGTCGGACGCGGTGACAATGAGAACTTCCTCGGCAGTGACGTGTCTGCATTTATTGGCTATACCCGCAACGCCATTGAATTGGGCCAAGACCAAGTAGTGGAACTGCGCACCGACTCCATCACCGTGACCAACTTTGACGGAACACCGGCCCAGATCAAGGAATATGAAGTCACGTGGGATGCGGAAGCCGCGGAAAAGGGCGGCTACGACTACTTCATGCTCAAGGAGATCGCCGAACAGCCGCAAGCCGTGGCCGACACCTTGTTGGGGCGCATTAACGACGACGGCCTTTTGGTTCTCGACGAGATGCGATTGTCGGATGATGATTTGCGCAGCGTCGACAAGATCGTTTTGATTGCTTGCGGCACTGCGTATCACGCCGGCATGATCGCCAAGTATGCGATTGAGCACTGGACGCGCATCCCGTGTGAAATTGAACTGGCCAGTGAGTTTCGTTACCGCGATCCGATCCTAACCCGAGACACGTTAGTCATCGCGATTTCACAATCGGGCGAAACGATGGACACGTTGATGGCGTTACGCCATGCCCGTGAACAAGGTGCGCGCGTATTGGCTGTGTGCAATGTCAATGGCTCGACGATTCCGCGCGAATCGGACGCCGTGGTGTACACCCATGCTGGACCTGAAATCGCTGTGGCATCGACGAAGGCGTTCTTGACCCAGGTTGTGGCAGTGCACCTTGTGGCTTTGTACCTCGCGCAGGTGCGCGGGACGAAGTGGGGCGAGGAAATCCGTCACCACGTTGAACAACTGGCTCAGATGCCCAGCAAGATTGAAGAACTGCTCACCACGATGGAGCCAGTGCGGGAAATGGCTATAGCGATGGCCGATGCCCAGACCGTGTTGTTCATTGGTCGGCATGTGGGCTATCCCGTTGCCCTTGAAGGTGCGTTAAAGGTCAAGGAATTGGCCTACATGCACGCAGAAGGATTTGCCGCCGGCGAACTTAAGCACGGACCGATTGCCTTGCTAGAAGAAGGCATGCCGGTTGTCGCCATTGTCCCTTCCCCGCGTGGGCGCAGCACCTTGCACGACAAGGTGATTTCCAACATTCAGGAAGTCCGGGCTCGCGGTGCGCGCATGATCGTGATCGCCGAGGAAGGCGATACCGATGTCGAGCCCTACGCCGATGTCTTGATCCGCATTCCAGCGGTGCCTACTTTGATGCAGCCCATTTTGGCCGTGGTCCCGTTACAAGTTTTTGCTTGCGCGCTGGCTACTGCCAAGGGATTTGATGTGGACCAGCCACGCAACCTGGCTAAATCCGTCACCGTCGAATAGTCCTTAAGAAAAGCGAAGTTCTCTGCCTGCATTGCGTGGAAGTCGTAGGGTAAGCATTGTGATCATCGGAATCGGTATTGATGTGGTCAGCATTGACCGCTTCGAACAAGCCCTCGAGCGCACTCCCAGCATGCGCGCTCGCTTGTTTACCGAGTCGGAGCAACACGTGGCGATGGGATCCCTTGCTGGACGATTTGCTGCCAAAGAGGCATTGGCCAAAGCTCTGGG
>JBAXSF010000066.1:0-7487 GCA_037130835.1 Actinomycetes bacterium | reverse complement strand
GTCCTGCAAAGAAGGCCGCGAAGCGTCCTGCAAAGAAGGCCGCGAAGCGTCCTGCAAAGAAGGCCGCGAAGCGTCCTGCCAAGAAGGCAGCAAAGCGTCGCTGATCTTCACTTCCCTAAGCTAAAAATCAAAGACCCCTCGCTTATGCGGGGGGTCTTTGGTGTGTAAGCCACCGGTGAGCCACTGGCCTTAGCCAGCGGGATCGGTTTCCTCCCACTGTTCATTGCGCTCACGCACCTGGGCGAGCGCACCCTGCGCATCGACTGCGCTGTCGAAAGGTCCGAGTTTGACTTTGCCGGGGCAGATCGGGCCCTGCTCGACCGCATGGTGGCGCAGGCACCACCAAAACTGCTCAAGGTCGTTTCCGCCAGAGCTTTGATCCCCACTGCGCTTCATCTCAGTACTCCTAGACTGTGTGCCATGCCGTTAAAGCCAGGTGTGGTCTCCCCCATACGGGTTGTCCCCGACTCCATCGAAGTCCCAGAGTACGTGGGACGCAAGAGCCCTGCGCCCTATAACGGTCCAGAGATCAAAGATGCCGAGATCATTGAGCGCATGCGCATTGCCGGATCCATCGCCGCTCGTGCCCTCAACGAGGTAGCCGCTCACATAGAGCCTGGCGTGACCACCGATGAGCTCGATCGCATCGGCCACGAGTTCTTGTGTGACCACAACGCCTATCCCTCGACTTTGGGTTACCGCGGATTCCCCAAATCGTTGTGCACGTCCATCAACGAAGTCATCTGTCACGGCATTCCAGATTCCACTCGCCTGGTGGAAGGCGACATCATCAACATTGACATCACCGCCTTCATCAACGGTGTTCACGGGGACACGGATGCCACCTATCCCGTGGGTGAGGTGGATGAGGAATCAGCGTTGCTGATTGAACGCACCCGCGAAGCCACGATGCGCGCAATCAATGCCGTGGCTCCAGGGCGACCGCTGAACGTGATTGGCCGCGTGATCGAGTCATACGCCAAGCGCTTCAACTACGGCGTCGTGCGCGACTTCACCGGCCACGGCATCGGCACTGCTTTTCACTCCGGGCTGGTTGTTCCGCACTATGACGATCCACGTGCAGATTTGATTGTGGAAGCTGGCATGACGTTCACCATCGAACCCATGTTGACGATGGGCAGCATTGACTACGTGATCTGGGATGACCGGTGGACCGTGGTCACTCGTGACCTCAAGCGCACGGCCCAGTTTGAACACACGCTCTTGGTCACCGACACCGGTGCTGAGATCTTGACGCTGGCCTAATACGTCGCCTGGGGCCTCGCAGGCACAAATCAGGGCCCAAAGTCCTGTCCATTTAGCCCTTTAGGTTTTCTGGCTTTGTGCCGAGGATCAAGTATGGCTCGCTCAAAGAATCGCTCATCCGCCCACACGTGTCCACGATGTGCGGCGTTATTGACACTTGGTGCCTCGCATTGCGGACTGTGCCAACTCGACCTGACGGCTCCGATTGCGCCGGTGGTTGAACTCGTTCCCGCCCCTGAGGTTGTTGAGTCTGTCGTCGAGCCAGTTGTTGAGCCGGCCCTGGAGATCGCCCCCGCACCAATCCTTGAGTTAGTTGTTGAGCCCACTGATGAGGAATACACCTCAACGTCGGTCTTCTTGCCCTTGCCCCACGACCTGCCTGCGGCTCCAGCCACCATCGCTGATGAGCCGACGCCGTTGGCTCCTGTGGAACTGCTCTCCGCTGCACCCTCTGTTGATTTTGCTCTTTTCAATCCACGTGATCCCTTTTCTTGGTATCCGGTCGTTCAAGCCTGACCCTCCCCTCAGAGTCAGCAGCACCTCAAAAATCGCGATGATCACCCTTCATCGCGATTTTTGTCTGTTCAGTGCCCTACCGTGAACCCATGAAACGCATCATCAGCGGCGCGCTCTTAGCCAGCGTCCTACTTGCTGCGTGCGGGGCCACCGTTGCGCTTCCTGAACTCAATGCCTCGGGTGACAACATCACGGTGGCCCAGTTGCCGGCCGGGGTAGATGCCGTAGTCAAGCGCGTCGTCGATGGCGACACCATCGTGGTCGGAGCCAATGAGAAAGTCCGCTTGATTGGCGTGGACACCCCTGAAACCGTGAAGCTCGATACTCCCGTGCAGTGCTTTGGCCCCGAAGCCTCCAACTTCACCAAAGTGGCCTTGCCTAAGGGCACGAGAGTTCGACTCGTCTACGGCGCGGAGCGCGCAGATAAATACCAGCGCACGTTGGCCTATGTCTTTCGCTCCAGTGACCTGCTCTTCATCAATGCCACTCTTGTTCGCGGTGGCTATGCCCGAACCCTGCGGATCAAGCCCAACACCGAGTACGCAAATGCCTTCGATGAACTACAAAGCCGAGCCAAAGACGCTAGCGATGGGCTGTGGGGCCAATGCCCAGCCACGAGCAACTAAAGTAAGGCCGTGATTGAAGTTACCGCCCCCGCGGATGCATCCGGTATTTCTGTTCTCGCGGCCAGCGCTCGTACAGCCGTGACCACGATCGGTGGCGATGGCGAATCAGTGGGCTTGGTTGTGCGCACTCTTGGCACCGATGCGCAGGCTCGACTCCAAGGCGGTCAAGAAGACGCGACCTTGGCTCTGACAGCAGAAGTTAAGGGCACCGAGTTTCAAATCACGCTGCGCGACTTTGGTGAGCCCGTTACCGGCGCACCTGAAGCAATCCTGTTGCTCCTCGAAGCCGGCCTTGCTACTTCGGCCGATGCGCGAACGGATGGATTGGCCAACCTCACCGAAGTGCGCTTTGCCCTACCGGCACACAACAAGGTCTTAGACATCGAAACCCTTGATGTGGTGCCCGAAGATGCGGCACCAAGCCCTGAGAGTGTGACGTTGCGTGAGCTGCGCGTCGAAGATGCCGCGGCGTTAACGCGCACGCTGTATCGCTGTTACGGCTGGTCCTACCCCAACCACACGATGTATTACCCCGAGCGCATCGCAGCGGCCATTGAATCCGGTGAGCGCATCGGTGAAGTCGCTGTCACCGAGTCTGGCGAGATCGCGGCGCACTGGGGAGCGATCTACCTATCCCCTGGTGTGGTCGAAACCGGTGCAACAGTGACTGACCCTCGATTTCGCCGTCGCGGTCTGGCTAATCAGTTAGGTGAACGCTTGTTGGCCCGCCTCAACGAGCTCAAAGTCATCGGGCGTGTGCGTGAACCAGTGATCACCCACACAGCGACGCAGGAAATTGCTTTGCGCGAAGGCGCCACCATGGTCGGCGTCTATTTGGGTTACACCCATCCCATGCAGCAAATCGGCATCACCGACGGCATGCAAGCATCGCGCACCTCCCTGTCTGTGGCCTATGGGAATTTGCAGCCCCTAACGCCAGCGACAATGTGGGTCCCAGGACCCTATGAGCCGATGGCGAGACTGGTGCTCGATTCCAGTGATTGGCCGCGCGAGCTCGAGTCAGCTCGACCCGATGCTCCCGCTCCTGCCACCACAGCATTTGCCACCGTGTTCGATTCAGACAATCGCCTAGGTGTGGTGGACGTGACCATCGTGGGTCAAGACCTCGTTGATGCGGTAGACACAGCCCTCGACCAAATGAAGCGATCCGGTGCTGAATACGTGCAGGTGCGCTTGCCGGTCAACCAGCCCGCACTGGGTACGTACGCAGCTGGTTTGACCGAACTTGGTCTGGGATACGGAGCACTAATTCCGCAGTTCCGGGCGGCCGCAGGCGACGATCTCGGTGACGTGTTGATCACGCAGTGGGTGGCCGAACCAGACATTGACACCTCAGACTGGGCCTTCTACGACGATCGCGTAAAGAACTTGGCTGAAGCGATCGTGGCCCAGACCAAGAGTGTGGGAACCCGTGGTGTGCAGCGCCAACGACGGGCTGCTCGTCGAGCCCAGCTGTTCGCCGCGCTCGACGGCTTCTAAGCCACAGGTTCTAAGCCACCGGGGTCTCGGGTACGTACCCAGCTATTTCTTCCACCGCAATTTCCAGCGGAATCAGCAACTTCGTCGTGATGCCCTTGGCCTTACCGATCCGCAAACATTCGCGGTAGTAGGTCAAGATCTTGTCTGGTGCACCGTTGAATTTGTCCAGCACCTCAGCACCGGACTCATGGAGGTCCGTGACGATGGCGCGTGCGTTGTGAACCTTGTCAGCCATCGAGACCAAGACAGTCTCGGCAGGAGCCAGTTCAAGACCATTGAGATAGGTCTGCTTACGTTCGCCGTAGTCGCGATCGGCCTTTTCATCGGAATGCATCACGTCGCTGCATCCGATCACGATCTGGGCGACTCTTTCACCAAAACGAGCGGTGATTTCGGCCGGCGTGACATTGCAATCTTCGATCACGTCGTGCAACAGGCCTGCTATGGCTTGTTCCTCGTCACCGTCGGCTTCCAGCACCAGGCTAGAAACTCCGATCAGGTGGCAGACATAGGGCGTATTGGTTCCCTTACGGGTGTGTTTGGCATGTTTTTCAGCGACATAAGCCACCGCTTGGACATAACGGTCACTGAGAGTGACCAGTGGTTCGGTTGATGATTTCATCTATTCCCCTTTCCCTTACAGGTTCATTGTCGCACGAGGGTCTGACAGTGAAGACGGATTGATTACTCACGTGCTGCGCAGGCTGCTTGCTCCAACAAGAAGTAACTCTTCATCTGGAATTCAGGTGTCGTGCAGACGAAGTAACCATCCCGCTGTCATACCTACGCACTACCGTTTGAGAGATTCACAGGAGGAAACCATGACGATCTCGGATTTGCACTATTGGAACCAGCGCGATTTCGCTGGACTGGATTTGGTCTGCGTTGACTTCTCCGGCTACCGCCTGGAGAACGCTGACTTTTCTGGAGCAGATCTCACCGGCGCCAACCTCTATTGCGCCGACTTGTCGGGGGCTAATTTCGCTGGGGCCACATTGGTGGGCGCCAATCTGACGGGGTGCAACATCACTGGGGCCCACTTTGATTACCGCCACCGCGGCGAGGCTGATTTCTCCGACACTTACGTTGATTTCGCGCCCTGGACCATGGGCCAAATCGTGGAGTTGGAACGCTCGTAGCGTTACCGAGACTTCTTACCCCACCAACGACTGCGCACGCGCCTTCCGCTTGCCCTGACCGGCTACGGTTGACCTATCGAGTTGACCTAGGGATCGGACCGGTACGTCATGAGGCGCCAGGCATTGTTGTGGGTGGGGTCGTTGACCGTGCTCACCTTGATTGCTGGTTGCTCATCGGCGGCAAAGAGCGAGCCGACTTTTGCCACAAACGGCGTCGTGGTTACCACTAAGGCCTTCCAAGACGCCTGCATTGACCGAGGCGACCGTCAAGTCACCATCACTGACTCCATCGGCATCGCCGTAGCCATCACTCAGCTCAATAACGGCAACTTCACCCCTGGAACGGATGCCGTCGCGGCGCAGTGCACCGAGACCTTCGACTTCCCCGCTGTTCCTGAGCGTGATACCTACACGATCACCGGCTCCAACTTTCAAAAGAACATCAGCCTGGCCGAGATGAAGGCCGGCAACATTCAGCTCGACGTCGTTGGGGATGGCATCGTGGTCAAGACCATCACACCCACACCGATTCCTACAGCAACGCCCACTCCTACGCCCTCGGTCACAGATACCCCCACTCCAACACCAACGCGAACGCTCACTCCTGTGCGGCCGCGTCCACCGAGCCAGCCCAGCGTTGAACCCACGCTGCCCAACCTTGGTGCATCCATCACGTCGGCTTACAAGGCAAGTGACGGTGCGTGTTTTATCTACCCCGGCAACATCCTTCGCCAAACCTTCTATGCCGTCCTTGAAGTCAGCGGAAGTCATGCGCAAGATCCGTGGGAAGCATCGGCTCCCGACAATGCAAACTATGAAGCGAGCCCAGAGGGTTCAACGGTCATCAAAAACACGAAAACTCTGGTGCGCAAGCGCTTCGCTTTCTACTACTACTTCTCAAACAGCAAGTCCTCCACCCTGAGCTCGATTCGCTTCAGCAACGGCATTGACTTCATCAAGGCACTCTCACTGCCTGGCGGATTAACCTTCAGCAAGAGCGGCTGCAAGAGCCTGAGTTAGTCCTGCGAGCCAATCCAGATAGCGGCCTCGCTGAGGTGCTTTTCGGACCCAACTTCGAAGGGACACCACGCACGCGCTACGCCTGAAGCCGTGTCTCGCGTGGCGAACTCGACCAAACAGGTTCACCATAGAAACAAGGGCCGTAGCGCTTGGTTACGACCGCATCGCTATTTGGAGTGTGGAATGAATGGACTTTTCGACGTTAAAACATTGACCGATGGCCAATTTGAGGTTGTCTACAATGTTTTGTCTTTTGGTTTCGCCTGCATGTTGGCAACAACCATCTACCTCTACATCAGCACCGGCCGCGTTCTACCTAAGTACCGCCAAGCGATCACTGTCGCGGGCACCGTCACCCTGATCGCCCTCTATCACTACTGGCGCATTTTCGATTCATTTGTGGCCGCGGGCAACGAAGGAACGTTCAACGAGGCATACCGCTACGTTGACTGGATCTTGACGGTTCCGCTATTGCTGCTTGAGACAGTTGCAGTCCTCGCGCTACCGGCCGTCAACCGTAAGTCACTCATCAGCAAGCTGGTACCAGCATCGGCACTGATGATCGTCTTGGGATACCCAGGCGAGATTTCTAACATGACGAGCACCAAACTTGTTTGGGGTGCCTTGTCAACGATTCCGTTCCTGTTCATCCTCTATGTGCTGTACGTGGAACTAGGCAAGTCCCTTGACAAGCAAACGCCTGAGGTGTCTGCATCCATTGGACGCCTACGCATCCTGCTTATTGCAACCTGGGGTGTTTACCCGATCTCCTACCTCATGCCCGTTTTTGGCCTAGACGGTGCGAATGCCTTTGTGGGCAGGCAGATCGGCTACACCGTGGCCGACGTCCTAGCCAAGTGTCTCTTCGGGCTCACGATCTACAAGATCGCCAAACTCAAGAGTGCACAGGACAGTCCCGAATACGCGAAGGCTGAACTCGGCGAATAGTTTCCTCAAGTTATCGGCGTCGCCCCGCACAAGGGACGGCGCCGATAACTGTTTTCACTACCTGATGCGTCACCAGGTATCGGACGAGTCGACCTTTAGTCCGGGGGTGGTATCGCTTGTCGAGAGTCAGCGATCGGTGGTGATCTTTTTCCGCCATGCGATCGCGCAGGCCAGAGCCGCGAGCAGGGAACCGATTCCCAGGAAAACGCGATAGTACGTCAGGCGAGTGTCTGCCGGATCAATGGCGTTCAGGCACGGAATAGCGGCCCACAAGAGCGGCGCAATGATCGCAGCGCCCACCGCCACTCGGCCGATCCGAGGAACCAAGTGCTCGACGTGACTGATCACGCCAATGGAGACCAGTACTGCACCTACGGAACACAAGACCCACGGTTCGCTCCCGGAATCGCTGGTTAGTCCAAAGTCACCGAACCCCCAAAAGACCAAGCCGAGCGCGCCTGCGATCAGGGAT
>JBAXSF010000065.1:0-7680 GCA_037130835.1 Actinomycetes bacterium | reverse complement strand
TTCCTGACGGTTTGGGAATGACATTGCGACTGGGTACGACGACGTATTCGGCGAAGGTGCCGTCATGGACTTCCGAGAGCAAGGAGCGCCCGGGATCCAAAGTTTCATCGCCGCCACCGGCAGCTGGATCGGCAATCACTCCGTGCACGATGACGTCCCGACCGGTGTCGTCAATCCCGGCGGCTTCGCAACCCAAGGTGATCGGGAGTCGGTCCGGAGAAATCCCCACTCCGCGCAAGGTCCAGACATCGTGGTGATTTAAACCAGCTGCTTTGACTTGTACGCGCGTCCATCCAGAATCGGGAAGCGGAACAGGAATATCCACCAGGCCTAAAGCGCGGATGGGGTCTTCGGGTGAGCTAGTTAACGCGCGGGCAGCAAGCATGGCGCAAGCCTAACCCCGAACCCGATGAACAAGCAGGGACTTTCGTCGCTGGAGGGGGAGTTAATCGTCTTCGTCGTCTTCGTCGTCTTCGAGTCGAGCCAGCCACGTGGCCAGTCGCTCAACCGGGGTTTCAAATTCGGGATGGAGATCAACAAAGGTGCGCATTTGATCAGTCAGCCATTCGAACGTGATCGATTCCTCGCCACGGCGCTGATTGAGTTCTTCTAAACCACGGTCGGTGAAGTACATAGTGCCTCGCAGGAAAGGGATTTAGGAAAATGCCTGAGCGACAAGTTCCTTTTGTTCGCCGTCGTGAACACTGTGTGATCCGCTGGCTGGAGCTGAGGCTGCATCTCGAGAGACAAGCCGCACCGAACGAGCCAATGCAGGGCCAAGGTTGAGTCCAACAAACGGCCAGGCACCTTGGTTTGCAGGTTCTTCCTGAACCCACAGGACCTCGACGTCACGCGGGAATTGGCTGATCGCCCGAGCAATGTCAACGACGGGCAGCGGGTACAGCTGTTCAACACGAATGATCGCGGTGGTTTGAGCGTCGTCGCCCAACGTGGCGCGATGGGCCAGCAAGTCGTGCGTGACCTTGCCTGAACAAAGGATCACCTTGCGGACACGCTGGGTATCAACGCTGGAATCCTCGATGATCGGCTGGAAGCGGCCATCGGTGAAATCAGAGGTAGCGGAGGTCGCGGCCTTGTTACGCAACATGGACTTAGGTGTTGCCACAATCAACGGGCGGACACGCTCACTCAACACGTGGTCGCGCAACAGGTGGAAATACGAGGCCGGTGTGGAAGGCATGGCCACCGTCATGTTGTCCTGTGCGCATAGTTGCAAGAAGCGTTCGATGCGCGCCGATGAGTGGTCGGGGCCTTGGCCTTCAAGACCGTGCGGGAGGAGCAGTGCAACGGAAGATCGTTGCCCCCACTTTTGTTCTCCGGAGGCGATGAATTCGTCGATGATGGTTTGTGCACCGTTAACAAAGTCACCGAACTGCGCTTCCCACATCACCAGCGCCTCGGGGCGGGCAACCGCGTATCCGTATTCAAACCCCAAAGCGGCGTATTCACTCAGCAGGGAGTCGTAGGCGTACAGGCGCGATCCATTGGTGTACAGCTGCTTCAACGGTTTGTAAGCGTGGCCATCAAGTTTGTCCATGATGACTGCATGGCGCTGACCAAAGGTTCCGCGACGACTGTCTTGACCGGCAAGACGGACCGAGCGACCTTCGGCAAGCAGTGAGCCCATCGCCAGCATTTCAGCGGTTGCCCAATCGATGGTGTCGTCTTGAACCATTTGCGCACGGCGTTGGAGTTGTGGTGCCAGTCGGGGATGAACATGGAAGTTTTCAGGGAGGTTGATCTGGGTGCTGATCACTGCAGCGATGGTCGCGGTCGAAATTGCGGTATCGACGATCTCTGAAGACTGCACCGGAGCTGGGGTCGCTGCTTCAAGGGGTTGAGCCTTGGCTTCTTGCACCTCAGTGTGAGCTCGCTCAAGGATTTCCTGGAATTCCTTCAAGGCTTGTTCGGCTTCTTCGACGGTGATGTCACCACGACCCACGAGGCCTTCGGTGTAACGCTTGCGGACCGACCGCATCGTGTCAATGCGTTCGTACATGGTGGGCTGAGTCAATGAGGGGTCATCGGCCTCGTTGTGTCCGCGCAGTCGGTAGCACAACATGTCCACTACGACGTCCTTGTGGAACTCCTGGCGGAATTCAAAGGCCAACCGTGCCGCGTAAACGACGGCTTCGGGGTCGTCACCATTGACGTGGAAGATCGGGGCTTGAATCATCCGCGCTACGTCCGTGGCGTACACCGACGAACGAGAGTGCTCAGGGGCGGTGGTGAATCCCACCTGGTTGTTCACGATGACGTGCACCGTTCCGCCGGTGCGGTAACCGCGCAATTGGGAAAGGTTCAAGGTTTCGGCAACAACGCCTTGGCCGGCGAAAGCGGCATCACCGTGCATGAGCAGAGGCAAGATGTTGAACGGTCCTTCGTCTTTGCTCATCAAGTCTTGCTTAGCCCGAACGATGCCCTGCAACACCGGGTTGACAGCTTCCAGGTGCGATGGGTTAGCGGCCAAGTACACGCCACACGTTGCGCCACTGTCGGCGGTGAAGGTTCCCTCGGTACCCAGGTGGTACTTCACGTCACCTGAGCCCTGCACTGAACCAGGCATGACCGTTCCATCAAACTCACGGAAGATCTGGCTGTAGGACTTGCCGGCCACAGCTGCTAAGACGTTGAGTCGTCCACGGTGCGGCATGCCAATGCAGACTTCCTGAAGACCAGATTCAGCAGCAGCTGAGAGGACCGCATCCAACAGCGGGATCAGTGATTCGCCGCCCTCGAGGGAGAAACGCTTTTGACCCACGTACTTGGTTTGCAAGTACGTCTCAAACGCTTCACCGGCATTGAGGCGACCCAAGATGCGCAATTGTTCGGCGTGGTCGGGCTTGGCATGGGGGCGTTCGAGTCGGGCTTGTAGCCAGCGACGCTGCTCGGGGTCTTGAATTTGCATGTACTCGATGCCAAGCGTGCGGCAGTAGGAATCGCGCAAGAGCGCCAAGATATCGCGAAGCGTGGAGATGGCGGCGCCGCCAAAGCCACCGGTAGCAAATTCACGATCGAGGTCCCACACGGTCAAGCCGTGTGCCGCAAGGTCCAGATCCACGAACTTACGTTGTTCGTATTCGAGCGGGTTCGTGTCGGCCATGAGGTGTCCGCGCACGCGGTAGGCATGGATGAGCTCTTGGACTCGGGCAGTTTTGTTGATGTCGTCCTCGTGGGAGGCAACGACATCGGTTTCCCAACGCACGGGCTCGTACGGGATGTTAAGAGAGGCAAATACCTCGTCGTAGAAGTCATCTTCGCCAAGTAGGAGCGAGTAAACCACGCGCAAGAAGTCACCCGATTGTGCTCCCTGAATGATGCGGTGGTCGTACGTGGAGGTCAGGGTCATGACCTTGCCTATGGCCATGCGAGCCAAGGTCTCACTTGATGCACCTTGGTATTCAGCTGGGTACTCCATGGCGCCAACGCCGATAATGGTTCCTTGGCCTTGCATCAATCGGGGCACGGAATGGACCGTGCCAATGGTTCCGGGGTTAGTCAGCGTGATGGTGGTGCCAGCGAAGTCATCAACCGTGAGTTTGTTGGCTCGCGCACGACGAACGACGTCTTCGTAGGCGGCCCAGAACTGCGCAAAGTCCATCTGGTCGCTGAACTTCACCGATGGAACCAGCAATTGCCGCGAACCATCGGGCTTGGCGATGTCGATCGCCAAGCCAAAGTTGATGGACTGGTTCTTGTGGACTGCCGGCTTTCCATCCACCGTGGTGAACGAGTAATTCATCTCTGGGATGGACTTCAAGGCGCGCACGATGGCGTAACCGATCAGGTGCGTGAACGAGATCTTGCCACCACGGCCGCGGGCGAGTTGCTGATTAATGATGAGACGGTTTTCGATCAAGAGTTTTGCTGGAACTGCGCGAACGCTGGTGGCCGTGGGCACACTCAAGGACGCGTCCATGTTGGTCACAACCCGGGCCGCTGGGCCGCGCAGGACGTCAGTGTTTTCGTTTGCCTCTGTTGCTGGCGCGGGGCCGGCGGCCGGCGCGGGGGTAGTTGGAGCTGGCTGTGGAACAGACGGTGAAGCTACCGGTGCTGGTGCCGCAGGTTGCGATGGTGCGGGCGCCACTGGTGGTGCAACTACTGGTGGTGCAACTACTGGTGTTGCAACGGCGGTGCTTGCAGCTGCCGGACTTGTTGGGTCAGCGGGGGAGTAATCAGCAAAGAAATCCCACCACGCGGGGTTGACGCTTTCTTTGTCTCGCAAGTACGACTGGTACATCTCGTCTACGAGCCATTGATTGGGTCCGAACGCATCTAGGGGGGACTCGGCAGTCACGGGTTTTTCGGGCCTCTCGCACGGGGAACCGGTCGGTCACACACACTAGCCCCGGCGCTTTTGGGCACCCAGAGTGGGCACAGCGGGCACGCCAGGCATTGAACCTGCTCCACAATCCACAACGAGCTACTCGGGCGGTGGTCCCCAATAGGGCTTCATGCGCGCATCGTCTTCCCAGCCGGGCACGATACGCAAAACGCGTCGGTCGTTGCGCAAGATTTCGTCAGCGTGGGCTCGAACGGCGGCAAAGTCGTCCGTGGCATGCAAGAACTTGCCGTCAAAGTCATCCCATTCACCGTGCGCACAAGCCACCACTAAATCGCTGATGCGCTCAACGGGCGTCCATCCGCCGGGAGGGGCTGACGGTGCTCCCGCTGGGTCAGTCAGGACGAGCCCGGGGGAGAGGTCGATGGCCTTCACGCCGGTGCCCTTGAGTTGAGAAGACATCTGGTCTGTGAGTCGGAACAAACCTGACTTACTGACGGGGTACGCGCCGTCGGTCATGGACAGGGCTGCTGCACCGGCAAGGGAGTTCATCGCCAAGACGTAGCCTTCCCCGCGCGCGACCATGTGCGGAAGGGCGAAGCGAGCGAACAGGTACGGCCCTAACAAGTTGGTTTCGACTCGGGACCACCAGTCCGCAGGATCTGACTCCCACAATTTCGTCCCATCCCATGATGCCGATCGTGCTGCGTTGTTAATCAACAAGTAGATGGGCCCAAGGTCAGCTTCCGTGGCCGCAACAATCTTTTCGACGGCTGTCTGGTCTGCGACGTCTGCTGCAAAGGACACGGCTTGTCCACCAGCAGCGATGATTTCGTCGCGAGCCGCATCGACGTCAGAAGCAGTTCGCGCGACGAGGGCGACCTTCATGCCCTCTTGGGCCAGTCGCAGACCTAGTGCGCGACCGATCCCTCGACCGCCGCCGGTGATAAGTGCTACCCGTCCGGTGAGGTCATTGCTCATCGCTGGTCTCGCTTCCTGAATGGGTGACTGGTTCGCTACGCAGATCCGCGTCAACCGCTGTGGTTGTCGGTGTGGCTGTGGCTGGCATCGTGCCACGGATTGGTACGTGTGGCAGGGGTTTGGCTGATGCGACGGGCAAAGGTTGCATCAAGGGCCCAGAGGAAGCCGCCTTGGACAGCCACTCCGGCGCCAAGGCCCAACCAGTGGGTTGCCGGCTTTCCGGTGCGTCGGCCCAGTGGACCAGCGGCGAGCATGGTGGCAATCCCAACTGCCACATAACCCACGTCCAGTGCGGCATTGATGACGAGAAGTTTCTTTAACTTGTCAGCTTTTTCCTGTGCTTGCTCGTCTGTCAGTTGTTGGTCGATACTTTGTTGTCGCCGCCACGTACCAAAGCCGGCGATGGCTCCATCAATGGCGCCCCAACTCATTTGTTGACCGGCAAATCCTTTGAGAAAAGGAGACTCGGCGACTTCGCCAACGAGTTTGACGACTGCCCCCATCGCCATGCTGCTGACGGCCCACCGACCAAGGGTCTGGGTGAGTTCGACCTCAAGGTCGTCGATGGTGGGCTCATTCACCACACCATTGTGCTCCGGTGTTCGGTCAGATGGCTAGTTATGTCGGATGAAGAGCAGATCAAAGACTGGGTGTCCTTTATCTAGGCCTGCTTGTTCGTAGCGAGTGAGCGGTCGCCAATCAGGTCGAGGCAGGTAGTTCTGTGTCGTGTTGGTGAAGTCGGATGCGGTCAAAACCTCAAGCATGTGCTCGGCGTAGGGCTGCCAATCAGTGGCGCAATGCAGGAATGCACCGGGCGCAAGCTTGCTGGCCAAGAGGGAAGCGAATGCGGGCTGGATGAGGCGACGCTTGTTGTGTCGGGCCTTGGGCCAGGGGTCAGGGAAGAAAATCCGTGCCCCGTGCAGGCTCAGTGGCGCGATGCAATCACGGATAAACGGCACGGCATCGGTGTTCGCTGCTCGGATGTTGGTTAATCCCGCAGCGTCCACATTCTGGAGCAGGCGAGCTACTCCGCGAGTGTGTACTTCGAGCGCGATGATGCCGACGTCGGGTTCGGAAGTGGCCATTGCAACGGTTGCTTCGCCAAAGCCGCAACCAATTTCAAGGACCACTCGTTCTTGGTCAAACACATCGCGCAGATTGATGGCCTGATGTGGTTCGACCAAATACTTAGTCCGATGGCTTTCCAACGTTGTCGCATTAAGTGGACTCAAACGGCCTTGCCGTGAATGAAAACTGCGAACCCGTCGTTCATGGGTAGTCATAGTTACGAGGCGGTCCCAGTGAACTTGGGTGTGCGTTGGGCATCAAGGAGTGCCACCCAGACCTGACCGGCTTTCATCGGAAAGTCTTTGCCTTGATACAGCCATCGTGTCGGTGAAGAAACCGTGGGTCGTGACCAGGTGAGCTTGTAGTAACGACCATCCCGGAGGGCAATGGCTTTGCCGGTGCCGATCGTGCGCGACTTGGGCACGGGATTTCCTGCCACGTCGTCTCGGCCGGTATTGCTGAGCTTGACCGACTGGATCACCAACGTGGATGCACTGACAGCGCCCTGGTCAGAGGTGTCTTGAACGCCCCCGAGGTAGTAATTCCATCGACCGGTTGATGTCTTGTATTTAAAGGTGATACGCGCACCGGGGTACGTGATCGTCACTCCAGTGGCCGTGCGGCCACCCAGAGGCACCGCGCCGAAGGTGAACCCCACGTCCTTGGGCTTGGCTGAGCCACCGGCTTGTTTGATCAACTTCGCTGGCTTGGCGTATTGGTTGTAGGGAGCAGGTCGCGAGGAAAGTCGCGCGTAACCACCCCCGTAGGTCTCGGCGCTGACGTCGATGAGTCCGGCACGTTTGACTTGGCGTGCCACCGCATCAACAGAACCGCTGAAGCCAAAAGCGATGGGTCCATACATGGGTAGCAACTCTGCGTCAGTTTCGCGTGCGCTGCGGATGGGCGCGACTTTGGTAGGAATCGTTGTTGAATAAATCAGAGCCAATCGAGACAAGCCACCTTCGACTTGTTGGATGTAGACAACGTCAGCGTCAACCAGTCCGATGTGGGGCAATGAGCGATTGGTGTTGTCCATCTTGAGCGCTAAGACAGGCCCGTTGGCACTGGGCCGACCGCTCAAAATTGAGGTGGGTTCAGCCGGTGAGGTGGGAACCGTGAAGGGCGAAGTCGCCGTTGCTGACGGTGTGGCCGTAGGTGCGCTTTTGCCGCAACCACCTATTCCTGCCGCGAGGGCTAATCCAGCAACGACAACGATGGCAATGCGCGGGCTACGGTTGGTCATTTGTCCACCGTAGGTGATGAATCGATAAATCTGTGCCCCCGGCAGGATTCGAACCTGCGCGCATGCCTCCGGAGGGCACCGCTCT
>JBAXSF010000064.1:0-7721 GCA_037130835.1 Actinomycetes bacterium | reverse complement strand
CCAGTAACGGGATTGCCCTTGCCCTTTGTTTCCTACGGTGGCTCGGCCATGTTTGCCAACATGATGGCCATTGGGCTGTTACAGAACGTGCACCTCAAACGCTACGTCTAGCAGGTTCTGTCCTTGCCGGTACAGTTGCGGCATGTCTGGTGCTTCGGTCTTCCCTCAGTTAGAAGCCTTACTCCCCTTCGTCACTAAGCCGATTCAGTACGTCGGTGGCGAACTCAACAGCACGATCAAGGATTGGGATACCTGCGATGTCCGCTGGGCGTTGATGTATCCCGATGCTTATGAGGTGGGATTGCCCAACCAAGGCTCCATGATTTTGTACGAGGTCCTCAACGAACAAGAGGGCATCTTGGCCGAGCGCACTTACGCGGTGTGGCCAGACCTAGAAAAGTTGATGCGCGAAAACCACGTCCCGCAGTTCACCGTTGATGCGCACCGCGCGGTGGGGGACTTCGACCTACTCGGACTGAGCTTTAGTACTGAGCTGGGTTACACAAACATGCTCACGGCGCTGGATTTGGCTGGCATTCCCATGCACGCGATTGATCGGGGAATTGACGACCCCATCGTCGTGGCTGGCGGACACGCAGCGTTTAACCCCGAGCCCATCTCACGCTTTGTTGATGCCGCAGTCCTGGGCGATGGCGAAGAAGCGGTCTTGATGATCAGCGCCATCGTGCGTCAATGGAAGAGCGAAGGTCGTCCAGGCGGTCGCGAAGAAGTCTTGTTGCGCTTAGCGGAGACCGGAAGCGTCTACATCCCGGCTTTCTATGACGTGGACTACCACGACGATGGACGTATTCGTCGTGTTACGGCGAATCAAACGCGTGCACCATGGCGAGTGGCCAAGCACACCGTGATGAATTTAGATGAGTGGCCTTTCCCCAAGAAGCCGCTCGTTCCGCTGGCCGAAACTGTCCACGAACGCATGAGTGTCGAGATTTTCCGTGGGTGCACCCGCGGATGTCGCTTCTGTCAGGCCGGAATGATCACTCGTCCGGTCCGCGAACGCAGCATCACGGGTATCGGTGACATGGTGAAAGCTGGCCTAGAAGCCACCGGCTATGAAGAAGTGGGCCTGCTGTCCCTGAGTAGTGCCGACCACAGTGAGATTGCCGAAATAGCCAAGGACCTGGCTGATCGGTACGAAGGAACCCAGACCGGATTGAGCTTGCCGTCCACCCGCGTTGATGCATTTAACGTGGACTTGGCCAACGAATTGACTCGCAATGGTCGACGCAGTGGTTTGACGTTTGCTCCCGAAGGCGGAAGCGAACGCATTCGCAAGGTCATCAACAAAATGGTCACCGAGGAAGACTTGATTCGCACTGTGACCACTGCCTATGCCAATGGCTGGCGCCAGGTCAAGCTGTACTTCATGTGTGGCTTGCCCACTGAAACCGACGAAGACGTATTGCAAATTGCTGAAGTCGCTAAGCGAGTGATTGAAGCCGGCCGCGAAGCATCAGGCATGAAGGACATTCGCTGCACGGTTTCCATCGGAGGATTTGTTCCCAAGCCGCACACGCCGTTTCAATGGGCGGCTCAACTCGATCATGAAGCAACGGATGCACGCTTACACAAACTGCGTGACGCTATTCGTGCAGACCGTCGTTACGGCAAGTCCATTGGTTTTAGGTATCACGACGGCAAGCCAGGAATCATTGAAGGATTGCTCTCTCGAGGCGATCGCCGGGTGGGAGCAGTCATTGAGCGGGTCTGGCGACAGGGAGCACGATTTGATGGCTGGAGCGAGCACTTTTCGTACCAAGCCTGGGCGGACGCTGCGCATGAAGCCCTGAGTGATGTGCCCGTTGACTTGGATTGGTACACCATTCGCGAACGCGGTGAGGACGAAGTTTTGCCGTGGGATCACCTCGATAGCGGGCTGGACAAAGAGTGGTTGTGGCAGGACTGGCAAGAATCCATCAGTGGGGCCGAGGTCGAAGACTGCCGATGGACTCCGTGTTACGACTGTGGTGTGTGCGATCAAATGGGCACGAGCATTCAGATCGGTCCGACTGGCCAGCGCTTGCTCCCCGTCACTGTTGTTGATCCCACTCCAGTGCTTGCCACTGAGGCGAGCTCGTAGATGGCTCGTCGCCCCGAAGGTCCACCACCACCGCCCACTGTTCAAAAGGTGCGCATCCACTACACCAAACGTGGGCGCCTGCGTTTCTCCTCGCACCGAGATTTCCAGCGTGCGTTCGAACGAGCAATTCGTCGCGGCAACATCCCCGTTGCTTTTAGCGCAGGATTTAATCCGCACCCCAAAGTCTCGTATGCCAACGCTGCACCCACGGGCGTGGCCAGTGAGGCCGAGTATGTGGAAATTGGTTTGGCTATGCGTTGTGACGTTAAGCAGTTAGCTGCAGTTCTCGACGAGTCCTTGCCTACCGGATTTGATGTCTTGGAAGTTGTTGAAGTCAGGGAAGGCTCGTTAGCTGACCGACTCGAGGCTTCGGCATGGTTGATTGAGTTTCCGGGGTCTGATCCAGCAGCGGTTGATGCGGCCGTGGCGGCTTTCTTGGCTGCCGACGAGGTCCAGGTTCAGCGCATGACCAAGAACGGGATGCGCCATTTCGATGCCCGCAGTGCCGTCGTGACATTGGGGCCAGTACTGGCCGGTTCCCCTGATTGGCAGGTGGCTGAGCGTGCCGTGGGCACGATACCGGCGGGTTGTGCCATACTCAAAGCAGTCGTACGCCACACCACTCCGGCGGTGCGACCCGATGATGTTCTTTATGGTTTGCGCGAGATTTCGGGCCTGACGCCCTCGAACCCCCCACGGGTGACGAGGTTGGCGCAGGGTCCGCTTGACACTCAAACCGCAGTGATCGCCGATCCCCTTGATCGCGATCGCAATGTCATCACCTCCACCAGCTAACGCTGGCGAAGGAACCCATTGGCTTCCCCTGGCCTTCACCGAAGGACCAGGGACTAATCGCCCTCGCGGCGATCGGCGTTACCGCAGTTAAATGCGGACAACGCGTCGTAGCGAGGCATGACAGGAGACCCGCCCGGATGCTCGACAACGAGCCGACCGGTGCTGGTGAAATTACCGGCACCCCCACCCGTAAACATGTAGTTGCTGCCTCAAAAAAGGCACCACCTAAAAGGACGATCACCAAAAAGGTGGTCGCCACCGACGCATCGAACACCGAGGAATCGAACACCGCGTCATCGGCGCCCGAAAAGGCTGCGGCTAAGAAGACTGCCGCTAAGAAGGCAACAGCCAAAAAAGATCCCGTGAAGAAGGCTGCAACCAAAAAGACCACGGCTTCCGACGAAGGTGTAGCGGAAACGGCCGTTGCCAGGAAGACGGCAAAGAAAGCTTCCGCGAAGAAGACCTCCGCTTCTGCTGACGCAGACACTTCTAGCGATGCCAGCACCCCTTCCCCTGCGATTCCTGCTGTGTTGTTCCAACCCCCATCCACCACAGCCACACCCCGTACCCGCAAGCGCACTCCTGCCAAGGCTGATGATGAAGCTGTTGCTACACCAGCGGTCAGTGCAGACGATGATGCAGATGGTGATGAAGACGGTCCACGTCGTCGTCGCCGGCGCGGTGGTCGTGGCCGTCGCGGTCGTGGTGCCGAGGGCACGGATGGCGCCGAGGGCACCGAGTCCGATGAAGCGTCGTCATCTTCTACCGATGGTACGGATGCAGACGAGTCCGATGGCACGGTTCGCCGGCGCCGGCGCCGCTCGAGTGCTGATGGCGCTGAGCCCAGTCCTGATGACCCGCCCAACACCGTGGTCCGCGTTCGCACTCCGCGCGCCAAGGCCAAGCCCAAGTCTGATTCCGATTCCGATTCCGACAAGGGATCGGTGCGCATCGAGGCCAAGCGTCAACGTCGACGCGAAGGTCGCGAAGCCGGTCGTCGACGCCCGCCAGTACTTACTGAGTCCGAATTTTTGGCACGCCGTGAAGCCGTAGAGCGCATCATGGTGGTTCGCCAGGTTGAAGACCGCACTCAGATTGCAGTTTTGGAAGACGGCGTACTGGTTGAGCATCACGTCACTCGCGAAGAGCACGGCTCCATGGTGGGCAATGTCTTCTTAGGTCGTGTTCAAAACGTTCTGCCTTCGATGGAAGCCGCATTCGTTGACATCGGCCGCGGCCGTAACGCGGTGCTGTATGCCGGAGAAGTCAACTGGGATGCTGCCGGACTCGATGGCCAACCCAAGCGCATTGAATTTGCCTTGAAGTCAGGCGATCCAGTCTTGGTTCAGGTCACCAAGGACCCGGTAGGCCAAAAGGGTGCCCGACTGACAAGTCAGATTTCGCTGCCGGGTCGCTACTTGGTCTACGTTCCTGATGGTTCGATGACCGGCATTAGCCGCAAGCTTCCCGACACCGAACGCTCACGCCTGAAGAGCACGCTCAAGCGCGTTGTTCCGGAGAACGCCGGCGTCATCGTTCGTACCGCCGCAGAAGGTGCGAGTGAAGAGGAGTTGGCTCGCGATGTAGAGCGCCTGTCGGTGCAGTGGGAAGAAGTCCAGGAAAAGGCTAAGGCCGCTGCGCCTCCTAGCCTTTTGTATGGCGAGCCCGACATGACCGTGCGCGTGATCCGCGACATCTTCAATGAGGACTTCAAGAAGGTCGTTATCAGCGGAAGCGATGCTTGGCAGGTTGTGGATGACTATGTCGCCTCTGTTGCCCCTGACTTGCGCGATCGACTGGAGAAGTGGACTGGCTCGAAGGATGTCTGGACCGAATTCCGGGTCGACGAGCAGTTGGTTAAGGCCCTTGACCGCAAGGTCTATCTGCCATCGGGTGGCTCGTTGGTCATTGACCGCACGGAAGCCATGACTGTGGTTGACGTTAACACCGGGCGTTTCACCGGCCAAGGTGGAAACCTCGAAGAAACCGTCACAGCCAACAACTTGGAAGCTGCTGAAGAAATTGTTCGCCAGCTCCGCCTGCGCGACATCGGTGGAATCATCGTTGTGGACTTCATTGACATGGTTCTCGAGAGCAACCGTGACCAAGTTTTGCGTCGTTTGCTTGAGTGCCTTGGCCGCGACCGAACCAAGCATCAAGTCGCTGAAGTCACCTCGCTCGGTCTGGTTCAGATGACGCGTAAGCGCATTGGACAAGGCTTGATTGAAGTCTTCTCCACTACGTGTGATCACTGCAACGGTCGTGGCATCAACGTCTCAATGGAGCCCATCGCTGAAAAGCGTGCAGCTCTGCCACCAGTGGTCAAGCACAAGGATGCGTCCAAGGACGTCGCCAAGGTCGCCGCAGCATCCAAGCGCTTGTCGGCATCTAGCTCTGCCGGTGATTCCGCGGACAGCGCAGAGCCACCAGTCTCAGATTCAGGCTCATTCTTAGCCCAGGGGAGCCATACCACCTCGGATGACTCGCCCTCAGCGGCGCAGGCTGACAGTGCTGCTGAATCAGCCCCAGCGGCAACGCCGGTTGAGGCACCACCCGTTCTTGAGGCCAGCCCCCGTGGGCGCAAGCGTCGAGTGGCGACCAAGCCAGCCGGCGACCCCTCGATTCCGGTCACCTGACCCTGCTCGGCATGCCTGATCAGGCAACGCGTACCCTTAAGCCTTGTGCGCGGGGGTCCCGCGCCTGATGTTTGGGCCGATCACGTCGGCTCACTCACCACCCCAAGCTAAGGAGTTCCGCGGTGTACGCGATTGTCCGCGCCGGAGGCCGTCAAGAAAAGGTCGCTGTTGGCGATGTTCTTGAGGTTGACCGTTTGCAGGCTCAGTCTGGATCAACGGTTCAGTTGAAGGCTCTGCTTATCGTCGATGGCACCACGATTACCTCCGAGGCTGCTGCTTTGGCCAAGGTCAGCGTTACCGCTGAAGTCCTTGACCAGACCAAGGGCCCCAAGATCGACATCTTGAAGTACAAGAACAAGACCGGATACCGCCGCCGCATGGGTCACCGTTCCAAACTGACCCAGATCCGCGTCACCGGTATTGAGACGAAGTAGGTGTAACCATGGCTCACAAAAAGGGCGCGTCATCCACGCGCAACGGTCGCGACTCCAACGCGCAGCGCTTGGGCGTTAAGCGCTTCGGCGGACAACTCGTGAACGCAGGCGAGATCATCGTGCGCCAGCGTGGCACCCACTTTCACCCAGGCTTGAACGTTGGCCGTGGTGGCGACGACACGTTGTTTGCGTTGCAGCCAGGCGCCGTTGAATTCGGAACCCGTCGTGGTCGCCGAGTCGTCAACATCGTTCCGGCGGAGTAATTACAGATCTCCACTCAGAATTTGATGAAGAGCGGGCCGGTCGGATGACGACTGAGCCCGCTCTTTTTATCCCTTCCCCCGTGAATCCGTGCACAGCAGACCAGTCAGGAGAGTGCGATGACGAGCTTCGTTGATCGCGTCGTCCTGCACGTTGCCGCCGGCAATGGTGGACACGGATGCGCTTCAGTACACCGCGAGAAGTTCAAACCGTTGGGTGGCCCTGACGGTGGCAACGGTGGCAACGGTGGCGATGTCGTCCTCGTGGTTGACCAAAGCGAACCCACCTTGCTCGATTACCACCGGTCACCTCACCGCGCAGCCACATCCGGCAAAGCCGGTCATGGAAGCCATCGCAATGGTGCCGAAGGCGAAGATCTAGTCATGCCTGTTCCCGATGGCACGGTGGTCTTTGACGTTGATGGCAATCAATTAGCCGACCTCGTCGGTGCTGGCGCGCGGTATGTGGTTGCTAGTGGTGGCCGCGGTGGATTGGGTAACGCATCCCTTGCTTCGCAACGCCGCAAGGCTCCCGGCTTTGCCCTGTTGGGTGAGCCCGGCGAGTCCTGCGATGTGGTCTTGGAACTGAAGTCCATTGCCGATGTGGCATTGGTGGGCTATCCCAGTGCGGGCAAGTCCAGTGTGATTGGTGCGCTGTCGGCGGCCAAGCCAAAGATCGCTGATTACCCGTTCACGACGTTGGTTCCTAACCTGGGCGTGGTCGAAGCCGGAAGCGTTCGTTACACGATTGCGGATGTTCCCGGTTTGATTCCTGGTGCCAGCGAAGGCAAAGGCTTAGGGCTGGAGTTCCTGCGTCATGTTGAGCGTTGTGAAATCTTGGTGCACGTGTTGGATTGCGCGACGCTAGAAAGCGATCGCGATCCGATTACGGACCTAGACACCATCGAAAACGAACTCGAGCAGTACGGCGGTTTGAATGATCGTCCTCGCATGGTGGCACTGAACAAGATTGACGTGCCTGAAGCGTTGGAGTTGGCCGAACTTGTTGAACCACTTCTGCGCGAGCGCGGCTACGAAGTATTCAAGGTCTCGGCGGTGTCTCGGGAGGGATTGCGCCCACTGTCGTTTGCGATGGCTGCTGCTGTTGATCGCGCCCGAGCTGCGCGACCGACGGCCAATGTCGAACGCATCGTTTTACGGCCCAAGGCCGTTGACGAGAGTGGCTTTGAGATCGTTCGTGAAGGCGAAGCGTTCCGCATTAAGGGTGAGCGGCCCGAGCGCTGGGTTCGCCAGACCGACTTCAGCAATGACGAAGCTGTGGGCTACTTGGGCGATCGTCTAGCGCGACTCGGCGTCGAAGCAGCCTTGTATGAGGCCGGCGCTACGGCAGGATGTGAAGTACGCATTGGTAAGCAAGACAACTCAGTGATCTTTGACTGGGAGCCCACGATCGAAGCGGGCGGTTCGACACACATCACGGCACGACGAGGATTTGATGAGAGGTTGGAGGGTCGGTGAGTTCGGACCGCGGTTT
>JBAXSF010000063.1:0-7779 GCA_037130835.1 Actinomycetes bacterium | reverse complement strand
GATCTTGCTGATCTGCAAGCCAAGCTCGATGAGCACAGCACACACCTTGCGGCTTTGATGATTACTTATCCATCAACGCACGGTGTGTACGAAGACACCGTGACCTCGGTGTGCGCGATGGTGCATGAGCATGGGGGACAGGTCTACGTCGATGGCGCCAACCTCAACGCCCTGGTTGGTCTGGCACGCCCCGGCAAGTTCGGAGCAGATGTCAGTCACCTGAACCTGCACAAGACCTTCTGTATTCCGCACGGTGGTGGCGGTCCCGGTGTGGGTCCGGTCGCGGTCCGGTCGCACCTGGCCCCGTATTTGCCCAACCACCCGCTGGTGGCTGAAGCTGGACCGCCAACCGGCGTGGGACCGGTGTCAGCGGCTCCGTGGGGCTCAGCCGGCGTGCTGCCTATTCCGTGGGCCTATATGCGTCTGATGGGCGCTGACGGTGTGCGAAAGGCCACCCAGGTGGCTGTCCTAAACGCGAATTACATCGCCTATCGACTCAAAGACCATTTCCGCGTTCTGTACATGGGGGCTGGGGGATTTGTGGCCCACGAGGCGATCTTGGATGTTCGAGGTCTGACTGCTGCTACGGGAGTCACGGTAGATGACGTAGCCAAACGCCTAGTTGATTACGGCTTCCACGCCCCGACGATGTCCTTCCCCGTGGCAGGCACCTTGATGGTGGAGCCCACGGAATCTGAAAACTTGGCTGAACTCGACCGATTCTGTGACGCCATGATTGCCATCAGGGGTGAAATCGACCAGGTGGCCGCCGGGGTGTGGTCGGTGGAGGAGTCACCCTTGCGCAATGCCCCGCACACGGCCAGCAGTTTGACCAGCGAGTGGACTTACGCCTATAGCCGTGAAGTTGCGGTGTTCCCTCATGGTGTCAACCGCGATGACAAGTACTGGCCTCCCGTACGTCGCATTGATGGCGCCTACGGAGACCGGAACCTGGTGTGCTCATGTCCGCAGCCAGAAGCGTTCGAGATCGTGGCCGAACCTGTCTCGTAGGTTTTGACTACTTGACATAATGTTGATTATCGGCGTTATATATCCACGCGCTGGGCACGGATCAGGCCGGCCACCGCCTGTACCCACAGGGGTCGATCATTGAGGCCAGGAACCAACGTCAACTGCGAGCCGCCGGCCTGGGCCCATTGTTTGACTCCACGAATGCCGATTTCTTCCACCGTTTCGAGGTTGTCGGCCACAAACGCTGGGCAGACCACCACAAGGTCTTTGACGCCTTCGCCAGCAAGTCGGATGAACTCCAGGTCTGTATAGGGCTCAACCCAGGGAATGCGACCTAGTCGGGATTGGAAGGACACCGACCAATGCGGCAGATTCAGGCGCTGGGCCACGGCGGCGGCCGTTCGAAGGCATTGAGCCCGATAGCACCCAGCCGCCACGGCTGAGCTTGCATTCGCGCAGCAGTTGTCTTGTCGAAAGCAATGCGAGCCCGTCGAATCGGCCTTCGTGATGTGTCGTTGGGGAATGGAATGGAAGCTGAACAGCACATGGTCGGCGGGGGCTTCGGCTAGCGTCTCGCGAGTGACTTCGGTCAGGGCATCCAAGAACACTTCATCGTTGTAAAAGGCCGGGACGACACTGATGGGTGTGGGAACCCAGTCCTTGGCCATGACCTTGTTCAACTCTTCCATTGCTGAGCCAACCGTTGATGCCGTCTCCTGCGGGTAGAGCGGAACCACAATGACGTGCTGGACTTGTGCTTGTCGAAGCGAGGTCCATGCTGATTCGATGGAGGGGCTTCCGTAGCGCATGCCATAAGCGACTACGAAATCGTCACCCAACTCCCCCGCGACTTTGTCGCGCAACTGTGCAGTGAAGTGCAGCAGTGGTGAGCCGGTCTTTTTGTCCCAGATGTTTTGGTACAACTTCGCACTGCGCCGCGACCGAATGGGCAGAATCACACTCTCAAGGACAACTCGACGGATGGGAGCTGGGAAGTCCAGAACTCGTGGATCGGACAAGAAATCGCGAAGGTATCTGCGCACAGCCCTTGGTGTTGGCGCGTCTGGTGAACCAAGATTGAGAAGCAATACGCCCATGCGACGCGGATCCGCGGGCGGTGAAGTCATCGTCGTAGAGCTCCTGTGAGTTGTTCGTAGCGGTGCTTGGCCCCCCACACCGTTACTCTCCATAATGCCTCAAGAACGATGCTTTGGCTCATTTTAGATTCGCCGATCTCTCGCTCCACAAACGTGATCGGCACCTCACGGATACTGAGACCGGCTTGCAAGGCTCGCCAGGCAAGATCGATTTGAAAGCAGTAGCCCGCGGATTCGACTTGATCCAAATTCAGCGACTGCAGGGCGCTGGTGCGAAAGGCTCGGTATCCCCCAGTCGCATCGTGAACGTCGATTCCTAAGGCAAGTCGGGTGTAGGTGCTTCCACCGCGGGAGAGGAACTCACGAGACTTCGGCCAATTCTGGACGGCCCCGCCGGGAACCCATCGCGAACCGAGAACCAAGTCTGCGTCTTCGAGTGCCTTCAACAAGCGTGGCAACTGCTCTGGCTGATGCGAGCCGTCCGCATCCATCTCAACGACGGCGTCGTAACCGTTGTCGATGGCCCAGGCGAACCCTGCCAGGTAAGCAGCGCCAAGACCTTCTTTGCCCTGGCGATGCATGACTTTGATGGCGGAATCATTGGCCGCCAACTCATCGGCGATGTCACCGGTTCCGTCTGGACTGTTGTCGTCGGCTACCAGGATGTCAACGGTGGGCACAGCTGTTCGGACGCGCTGGACAATCAGTGGCAGGTTTTCGGCTTCGTTGTACGTAGGAATGATCACCACGATGCGCTCAAGCGATCCTTGATCGTTCAGGCTCACGAGGTCTCCTGCTCCACACGGTCTTCGGGATGACGAATCGGTCTTATTATGACGCGGATGGCTATGGCCAGAATCGCCAGCATGACAAAGAACAGTTCTAGGGCGACGCCGTAGCGGGCCTGCGTCGTGATTTGGCTACTCCCCTGGACTTCAGCGACGAAATACCCGCCACGGTTTTGTGCAAGCGATGTGGTGACGTTGCCCTGGGCATTGATGGCAGCCGAAATTCCCGTGGTCGCGGCCACCACAACGGGCCGGGCAAATTCAACGGCGCGTTGCCGGGTGATATCAAATTGCTGTTCGGGCTGGTCGGTAGTGGCGTAGGTGGCGTTGTTGGTCAGAACGACGAGCACTTCTCCCCCATCGCGCACGGCGGCATGAACGACATTGTCGTGAGCGACTTCGAAGCAAATGACCATTCCTAGACGCACACCCTTAATGGTGATCTGTCCTGATTCGGTGCCGGCAACAAAGTCTCTAGGCAGTAATGCGAACTTGTCTGACAGGCCCGAGATTTGGTCTCGATATGGCAAGAACTCACCAAAAGGAACAGGCCGCTGTTTGGTGTAAACCACCCTCGGACCGGTTTGTGGATTCCAGAGCACGGCAGCATTGGCTAATCGTTGGTTGCCAACCTCTAGAACTGCACCGAGCAGGATGGGCACGCCGATGGCATCGACTGCTGACTGCACGATTGCTTCCGTTTCGTTATCGAGGCGGGGATCCAGGTCTGTGCTGTTCTCGGGCCACACCACGAGATCGGGCTTGGGTTGTTTGCCGGCCTTGATGGCTTGGGCAAGAAGAACCGTTTGTTTGGCATGGTTGCGCGTTACGGTGCGGGCCCGACCAAGAAAATCCAGCCCCTGTCCTGGCACTCCCCCTTGGATAACCGCCACTGTCAAAGATCCAACAGGAGCCCCTTCTTCTGTCTGCGGTATCCAGACAATCGAAACGGACACTAGGCCAATCGCCAGCGCAGCGAGGACATCAGTACGCACAGACGAGCGATCAAGTCGCATACGGCGTGCGATGACGGCTGCTAGTGCGGCCCCCAAACACAAAAGAAAACTTACATACGTGGGTCCACCGAAGCTCAGGACACGGTCCGATTCACTGCCGGTAGCAAAACTTAATCTGCCCCAGGGAAATCCACCGAAAGGAAATCGATCACGGACTGCTTCTCCGGCCACCCACACGCTGGCCACCCACACCGGGCCAAGGGTGAGAACCCCGACGCGAGAACACAGCGCCCCCACAATCGCCAACGGAATGGCGCAGACCATGGTCAAGCCGAGCCAGGCATCGAAGCCGACGACCTGCATCCAGGAAACAAGAACTGCGAACCAGCCGAGGCCAAATGCGAATCCTAGGAGTCCTGCCCGCCAGCCGGATTGCTTTAACAGTGCATAAAAAAATACGGCAAGACACAGCACCACAACTGGCCACAGGTGGCGTGGTGAACTGGCAAAACCGCTAATGACACCTAGTACGAGGCAGATAAGTGCATCGCGCCACAACAAGCGAGGTGGAGTTGAACCGGTTTGTGGCGGGGAAGCTAGCCATGTAATCAGAGGATCACCAGTTCGCGCGGACGATGATTCACGCGCTCGCAGCCTTGTGGCGTCATGATCACAATGTCTTCTAGTCGAGCTCCCCATTGACCTTCGACGTAGAAGCCAGGCTCAATGGAAAAGGCCATTCCTGGCTGGATTGGCGTGCGGTTTCCGCTAACGATGTAGGGCTCTTCGTGAGTGGACATACCAATGCCGTGACCCGTTCGATGGATGAACACCTCGCCCAGACCGGCTGCGGTCAGCACGGAACGGGCTGCCGCGTCGATGGATTCAGCGGTTGCGCCGATCGTGGCGGCTTGAAATGCGGCCTCTTGGGATGCCATTAACGCGGTGTAACTGCGGGCAAAGTCCGGATCGACTGAACCCATGGCGTAGGTCCGGGTTGAATCCGAGCAGTAGCCCAGCGGTGTGGTTCCGCCAATATCGACCACCACGACATCGCCGGCTTCAATGATGCGATCAGAGACTTCATGGTGCGGACTGGCCCCGTTGGGGCCGCTAGCCACGATCACGAAGTCCACACTGACGTGACCTTCTTCAATGATTGCGGCAGCGATGTCGCGCCCAACCTCGCGCTCGCTACGTCCAACGGTCAACCACGTCGACATGCGGGCGTGTACTCGATCGATGGCGGCTCCCGCATCGCGCAGGGCTTCGAGTTCGCTGGCACTCTTTCGCACGCGAAGTTCGTCGACGATTGAGCCGGCCAGAGTGTGGTTGATGTCCGGCATTGATCCCTTCAATCGCAAGAGCGTTTCAGCCCACATGTGATTGTCAACGGCTATGACACCGCTTGCAGGAAGGAGTTGCGCAATTGCGGCATAGGGGTCGTCAGTTTCTTGCCAAGACGTGATGTCGATGCCCAGCTCCACAACGCCACTGGCAACGGCGGCGGGACGTTCGAGGGCGGGCACCACCAGCACCGGTGCCACGTCATCGCCTAGGACAACCAAGCACGTCAATCGTTCGAGCAGGAGCGCGTCATAACCGGTCAGGTAGCGCATGGATGCTCCCGGAATGAGCAGCATCGCCGCCAACTCCTGATTGGCCACGCTGGCCTGAGCCTGCGCCAAGCGCGCCTTGAACTCCCCTACCTGATTCACGCCTCCATCTTAGATTGATAGGTGAACTTTGACGCTTTGACAGGTTCAGGCGCGCCCGTGATTTACACACGGCAAGATGTGCACATGACCGAGCGCCTACTGCTACTGGATACAGCGTCCCTTTACTACCGAGCGTTCTATGGCATGCCGGACACCATGCGTGCTCCTGACGGCACACCGGTAAACGCGGTTCGCGGAATGTTGGATTTTGTCGCGCGATTGGTTCAAGACCATGAGCCCACGCGCCTTGTTGCGTGTATGGACGCTGACTGGCGTCCCTCATGGCGGGTGGAACTGATTCCTTCGTACAAGGCCCATCGCGTCCTCGAAGCCGGTGATGAAGCCGGTGCAGAGGCGCAATCCGGCGGTGTTGATGCTGTCGCTGAAATGCCCGATGACCTATCGATTCAAATCCCTTTGATCGTCGAAGCTTTTGAACACATCGGACTAGCCACACTCGGCGTGGCCGACTATGAGGCAGACGATGTGATCGGAACGCTGGCGCATCGAGCTGAATGTGCCGTGGGAATTGTTACCGGTGACCGCGATCTTTTCCAGTTAGTGGATAACCGATTGGATCGCCGGGTTTTTTACACCGCTGCTCGCGGGGTAAGCCGAGTCGAAGTTGTCAATGAAGAGTGGGTAAGCGCCAAGTACTCCATCCCAGGCAGGTCTTATTTCGACTTTGCCACGCTGCGTGGCGACGCGTCCGACGGATTGCCGGGTGTCCGCGGGATTGGTGACAAGACGGCAGCTGCATTGGTGACCCAGTTTGGAGACTTGGACTCGATCATTGCGGCAGCTCACGATGAAACCAGTGACATCAAGCCAGCGGTGCGTACCAAACTTCTTGCGGGCTTGGACTATTTAAAGGTGGCCCCGACTGTCGTGGCTGTCGCAAGAGATGTACCCATCCCCGCCGACCTTGATGACGCCTTGCCCCATTTGCCGGTTCGACCTGATGCGCTGGAGGACATGACCCAACGACTGGCTCTTGGTCGCTCGATGGAGCGTGTGCTTGAGGCACTAGCCATGAATCGAAGGAACCGCTAACTCACAGTCCAGTCAGGGCGATGATGCCGCGACGACACTGATCAATAGCGGCATCAGCAGTGCCTTGAATCGCCGGACTTCCCGCTTTGGCAATCTGGCCGAGCAGGTCAATGAGTTGACGCATCACGCGGACAAAATCTCCGGCCGTCAATTCCGATTCCTTCAACACCACATCCAGCCTTCGTCCGCTGGCCCATTGGTGTGCGGCCCAGGCCAAGCCCAAATCGGGTTCGCGCAAGAAAGACAGGCCATGTTCACGCTCGGTGCGTTCAAGCCGTGCCCACAGCCGCACTGTTTCAGACAGCGCTTCGTTAGTGCCTGGCGGAATCGCAGGGGCGCCAGCATCTTCTGGGCGTCGTGATTCGTACACCAGGATCGACACAGTCGCACACAACTCGGCCGCTGAGAGTGAATCCCATAAACCCTCACGCAATGCTTCGGCAATGAGCAGATCAGATTCGTTGTAAATGCGGCCCAGCATCACGCCGGATGAGGTGACTTCATCCCCGCGCAGGTATCCACCCTCAGTGAGCACCGCACAGACACGATCGAAGGTGCGCGAGATGCTGTTTGTCCGTCCTTCAATGCGTTTGACTACAGATTCGTTGTCGCGGAGCAAACGCCAGTAGCGCTCCGCCCACCGAGCATGGTCCTCACGATCGTTACACCCGTGACAAGGATGCCGGCGCAATTGGGCTCGAAGATCGAGGATCTGCTCGTCATCGTTGGAGCCGGTGCTCTTACGTTTGCGCTCTGGTGTGCTCACCTCGGGAGTGAGTGCGCGCAACAACGTCGTCAGTTCCTTGCGCGATGCTGCGTTGCGGGGTGAAAAGTTGCGCGGAATGGCAAGACGACCGATGGGCTTAACGGGGATAGCCACCTCAACGGCTGATAGTCGGCGAAGCTGCTTCTCCGAGGTCAACACTTGTGGGCGCGGACCGTCGAGTCGTTCCGCGGTGGGGTTGTCGATCACCACTGCTGTGAGGGATCGCTTTCCCTGCCCCAAGACGATGACATCGCCGACTTCCAGTTGCTCAAGTGCGGCAGCAGATTCGGCCTTGCGCTGGGCTGACCCAAGTTTGGATAGGTCGGTCTCTCGATCGCTCAGAGCGCGCCGCAGACCTGCGTACTCGGTGAAATCTCCGAGGTGGCACGTCATCTGACCGAGGTATTCGCTCAGGTGTTCCTCGTTGCG
>JBAXSF010000062.1:0-7838 GCA_037130835.1 Actinomycetes bacterium | reverse complement strand
CCGGTCAGTTCCTGACCGAAGCAACCCCTCGTGCCATTAACGACGAACCATCGACGATCTTCTTCTCAGCTGGCGAAGATGCAGCGATGCAAGCCGCCCACGGCACCGTCTTGCGTCTGCCCGATATCTACAGCGCAGACAGCGACTTTGGCGAGCGTGTGCAATTGGCCCACGAATACATGGGCGGATCTACCCCCTTTGATCGCGCTGACGCCTACCACCCCATTCACGTGGAAGATGTCGCTCGAGCCGTGATCCACATTTTGGAAAATGACGTGGAAGGTCGATACAACGTGGTTCCTGATGGCGTTGTTCCGGCACCGACCGTGGGTGACTTCTGGGACAAGATCGCAGACAAGACCGGCCAAGAAAAGCTGGAATTCCGCGGCGAGATCCGCACTCCGGTGCAGCAGTCAACCTCAGGGAAGTTCCGTGCCACTGGATTTGAGTTCAAGCACCAAATCAGCGAAGTCGTTTAGTTTAGTTAGTTTTCGTTAGTTTTCGCCCCACGAATAGGGGGTGGCACTGCAGTGTGTCTAGGTGACTGGTCCGCACCCTTCAGGCCACAGTGCGGTGGGCCACACGCCAGCAGGCCACGCATCAATCTTGGCGATGCCTTGAGGGAGTGTGGCGCCTTCGAGGTTCGCACCGAACAGGTTCGCACCGAACAGGTTCGCACCGAACAGGTTCGCACGGATTAGGATTGCACTGCTTAGGTTCGCACCGCTTAGGTTCGCACCACTCAGGTTCGCATCGGTCAGTTGCGCACTGACCAGGTCCGCACGCCTCAGGTCCGCACGCCTCAGGTTCGCATCGGTCAGGTTCGCACCGATCAGGACCGCCGCACCGCTGAGGTTCGCATCGGACAGGTTCGCACCGCTGAGGTTCGCACCGCTGAGGTTCGCCTCATACAGGTTCGCGTGATTCATGTCCGCGCCGCTCAGGTCTGCCTCGCTCAGGTCCCTGCCAGCAAGTTGCCCACCGTTCAGGTCAATGCTCGAGTCCACAATTCCCTCTCAATGTCCCATGCACACAATCAGGCCAGCGTTTAGGTGACTGGTCCGTAACCTTCAGGCCACAACGTGGTGGGCCACACACCAGCAGGCCAAGCATCAATCTTGGCGATGCCTTGAGGGAGTGTGGCACCTTCAAGGTTCGCACCACTCAGGTTCGCACCGAACAGGTCCGCACCGGTCAGGTTCGCACCACTCAGGTCCGCACTGTTCAGGTCCGCCCAGCGCAGGTCCGCACCGGTCAGGTCCGCACTGTTCAGGTCCGCACTGTTCAGGTCCGCGCCGAACGGTTTCGAATTACGCAGGTTCGCATTCCGCAGGTTCGCGCCCCACAGGTTCGCATTGCTCAGGTTCGCACCGGTCAGGTCCGCACCGGTCAGGTCCGCACCGCTTAGGTCCCGATTGCTCAAATCAGCGCTAGTGAGTTGACCGCCGTTTAGGTCAAGTCTCGAGTCCACAATTCCCCCTCATTGGTTGATTCCCACGATCGTGCCACAACGTGTGCACCACTGCTGGGCGACTTGGGGCAATCACAGGCCCGGGGGCAGCCTCAAATTCACTAGGCGAACCACGCCTGGGACGTGTACAAAGGCGTGGAGTTAGGACTACTGAAGGGCTAGCAGGTTTATTCCTGGCTTTCCCACCCATTTCCCCTTTTCGGTGGTGTGGAGCGGTCCGACCTGCAAGGGTGACGTCACTTACTCGGTGGAGGATCTGATGTCCCGTTCGGTGCGCACTACCCGCTTATTGATTCCTGCGCTGGCAGTCGGCATTGCCTGCGCTGTTGCTGTGCCGGCGGTGGCAAACGCGCGACCAGTGCACCCAGCGCACACGTGGTCATCGGCTCGGTATGACGTGATTGCAACGGGGCTTAATAATCCGCGCGGCCTCGCCTTGGCTGGCGACCACACCCTCTATGTTGCCGAAGCTGGACTTGGTTCCGGGAATTCAACCGATGGAGCGTTACCAGGCGAAGGAACCACTGGTGCAATCACCCGCGTCAGGGCCGTTGATGGCAAGCGGCCTTTCCAGAGTGTTTTTGTTTCGGGACTGTGGTCAACTGCTAGCGACGAGGGGCATGGAGTTGAAACCACGGGTATCGATGGCATTGCGGTTTCAAACAGTGGTCGCAAAAGCACGGTGTACGGAATCATGTCCGAGCACGCCGACCCCGTTGGCAGCTCCAACTTCGGCTACCTGATTTCAGTTAAGGCCGGACATCACGGTGCGCGCATTCGTAATCTCGCCGATGTGGGCGGATTCAACTTTGCATGGACGGGTAATCACCCGGCGCTTGACCCCGGGGGCCAATTCCCAGATGCCAACCCGTATGGCGTTCTTGTCACCCGTGGTCACAAGTACGTCATTGATGCTGGCTCAAATACGCTCGACGAGGTCAAGCGTGATGGCACTGTGCAAGTGCTGGCCTACCTCCCGAATACGTCTTTGAGTGATGTTGTTCCCACGTGCGTCGCAGCCGGACCTGACGGAGCGCTCTATATCGGAACGCTCAGCCTGGCCGAGTTTTTCACCAACGGTCCTGGCCAATCGGTCGTGTATCGAGTGGACCCAAAGGCCACAGATCCTGCAAATCTTTCAACCGTTCTGAACGTGGCCACGGTGTGGGCGACAGGATTTAGCACCATCACGGGTTGCACTTTTGACCGCGCAGGGCATTTTTATGCAGCCGAGATGTTTGCCAACGATGTGCAGATTGCATCCTTCGCTAATCCCTCGGGTGCGCGCACCCTGTTGGACGGTCCGCTACTCGTGCAGCCCAATGGCATCGCGGTGAGCCGCGACGGGGACGAGATTTATGTTTCGACCCACACCAGCAGTGATCAGGCTGGGCAAGGGCAGGTCCTGCGCATCAGGAAGTAGGACCTCGGCTGCAGCAAGAGTTGTCGCGACCTCGCGCATTCCTTGACCACTGTCTAGAGCGGGCAATGTAGGGGCAAGGTGGTCTATTCCGACCCCGGCGATGTGACGGGTGTGACTGTAGTGAATACTTCATGGTGAACGGGTCACACCAGTGGCCCGCAACGGTCGATTGCTCCCAGCCCAAGAACGACGGGCTCCCCTTCAGTTACGTGAGCGGGTTTGGCAAATGGCCACCCAACACGTCTGAGAGGACGACTGTGTCTACGCACGCCTCAAGCACCCTAGTTTCGCCTGCCCCAACAAATTCCCAACCGAGCTTTGCCGACTTGGGAGTTCCAGATGCACTCGTTGAGCGCTTGGCACTCGACGGCATCATCACCGCTTTTCCTATCCAAGCCGCCACGCTTCCTGACTCCTTACAAGGACGCGACGTCCTTGGCCGTGGCCGCACTGGTTCGGGCAAGACCTTGGCCTTCTCTTTGGCCTTGATCAATTCTTTGCTGGAATCTCCCGCGCCACGCGAGCAGTACTGCCCGCGCGCTTTGGTTTTGCTTCCCACCCGTGAACTTGCACAACAAGTTGCTGACGTGATTGCGCCGCTGGCCAAGGCCGTACGCATGCGCGTTGCTTCGGTGTACGGCGGTGTGGGTTATGGACCACAGATCAACGCCCTCCGCAACGGAGTGGACATCGTCATCGCCTGCCCTGGTCGCTTGGAAGACCTCATCGAAAATGGTCAATGCAAATTGGACTTCGTCCAAGTCACCGTTTTGGACGAAGCCGACCACATGGCCGACCTGGGGTTCTTGCCGGCGGTTAAGCGCCTCTTGGAATTGACCCCTGAGGGTGGTCAGCGACTGTTGTTCTCGGCGACGCTGGACAAGGGCGTGGACCAAATCGTCCGCAAATACTTGCAAAATCCGATTACGCACGCAGTTGATCCCAATGATTCGGACATGCCGATCATGACTCACCATGTTTTCTCCGTCAGCGGTGGCGAAAAAGCAGAAGTTATCCGCCAGCTCGTTTCCGGTGAAGGCAAAACTATCGCCTTCACTCGCACCAAGCACGGTGCCAAGAACCTCGCTCGACGCCTGACCGAGAGCGGTATTCCCGCTGTTGAGTTGCACGGCAATCTGTCTCAAGCCGTTCGCGCGAAGAACCTTGCTCGCTTTTCAACGGGCAAGGTTCGCGTGCTCGTTGCGACAGACATTGCTGCTCGCGGAATCCACGTAGACGATGTTGCACTCGTACTTCACATTGATCCACCAGAGGAGCACAAGGCCTATGTTCACCGCTCGGGTCGCACGGCCCGTGCCGGTGCTGAAGGCATCGTTGTCACGATGGCCACACCTGCTCAACACGGCAGCGTGAAGTCATTGATGAAGTTGGCTGGGATCAAGCCATTCATGCGTCCGGTCAAGCCCGGCGATGAAGCCATTACCGACATCTCCGGTCCACGTGCGGAATTGATCCACGCGGCTTATGTCGAAGAGCCCGAACCGGCTCCACGCCGTGACCGCGCTTCACGCAGTTCGGGACAAGGCTCATCTCGTCCCTCATCGCGTAGCGGAGACCGCAGTCGCGCTCCTCGTGAAGCCTCACGCCCGCGTCGCGATGACGCGCGCCCCAGCTCCAGTCAACCTCGTCGTGACAACAGCGCACCCGCTCGTCGTGATGAGCGTCCCGTACGCGATGAATCGCGAACCAGCAGTCGTCCCGCGCGCGATGCGCGCCCGAGCAGCGGTCGCCCCACGCGCAGTTACGAATCCGGCGCGGACCGAACTGCACGTAGCTATGACTCGCGCGATGCCCGTCCAAGCCGTAGTTCGGATGAGCGTTCGAGTCGCGATGCACGCCCGGCACGCAGTTACGAATCACGCGATGCACGCCCTGCGCGCGGAAATGATGATCGTCCTCGTGGTGATGACTCGCGTTCGACGAGCCGACCTTCTCGTGATGACCGCCCCCGTCGTGATGACTCGCGATCAACAAGCCGACCTTCTCGTGATGACCGCCCTCGTCGTGATGATGCACGCGGAACATCACAGCGGTCAGCGGGAAGTCGCTCGGAGTCTGATCGCCCACGCAGCGAACGACCAACGAGTGATCGCACCCGATCAGATCGACCTCGTTCAGATCAACCTCGCTCAGATCGCCCCACGTCTGGCAAGACTGCGGAGTCGCGCGCCGCGAAGCCACGCGCACGCGGCCCGAAGAAAGCCCCTGGCGCTGGTGTGACGCCGCGAACCAAGAAGGTGCACCGTAAGGGCCCGTCATCGCGTGGAGCAGCTCCCGCAACGACGCGTGGAACAGGTACTCGTTCGCGCTAAGAGTTAGTGACTACGCGCAGCGCTGAATGTTCCGGGTGAGACTTCTACTTCCAAATACGTGCGTTTGTGGTCCAGGCCTTGGTCTTCAAGGTCTGGACCAAACACGTGGTCGAACATTAAGTTCGCGCCGGTCCAGCCCAGTACTGAGGCGAGTCCATCGGATGCAGGCGAGTGATAATCGAGGGCCTTATAAGCCTTGGTCATGAGCTGAACGCGCCTTGCCTCAACAGCGGCAGCATCGGCATCGATTCGTGGTTGGGCCTGCGCGTGCAAGGTCGTCCAGTGCTCGGTGAGCTCAAACAGGAACGCCTTGGCAGGCTCTAGCCCAGTGTGCTTCAAATACATCAACACCGACATCGTCGAACCAATTTGATTGGTGAAGTACGGGTCTGGTGCAGGTTCGGGTCCCGCGCGATGTTCAACCAGCGCAGGCCAGTGCTTCTTGAGAATCTCGGCGTAACCGAGCATCCAACGGCCGTAATAGGTGCGATCAAAGATCACATCGGCAATTGGCAAGAGGTCAGCACCCAAGATCAGCACCTGAGGCATTTCAAAAATAACTGTCGTGAGCGCAGGGAAGTCAAAACCTTCCGCTGGCCAAATGTGGAACAGATGCTCATTGAGCATGTTTTCGCGATGAAAGCGGTAGGCGGTGAGACGACTGATCTTGGGATCGGTGAAGTTGTGCAGTCGAACTCGGCCAGCCTCATTGGTTGCGGTGGCTTCGTACGTTCGATCAGCGATGCGCTCGTCCACGGGCATCGCCTCTAGCGCAATGGCCCGCTGGATGATGTCGAGCTGCGCGTCGTTGAGGCCAAGGGTGTCCTCTGGAGCAATGACAAACATGGCGTTCCTTAAAGTTAGGAGATCACGTCATCTGGGTGGTGGAAGACAAAGCCAGCATCGCGTAGTTTCTTGCTAGATACCTGCTTCATTGGGGTCTTGAGCTCGCCCCGGAACTCCAAGTGAGGCTGACCCGATTCGTCGGCAAGCCGGTCAAAGGCTTCCTTGTTCGTGGGGGAGGGCGCTAAGTCAGGAACGCAGTTGTAGGCCCCGGTCAGATCGTGTTCAAGGACAAAAAGCAGGGCGTCCGCGACGTCTTCAACGTGCACGCGGTGCAAGCGTCCGTCGCCGGCAAAGGACACCGATCCGCCCATGTGCTCATGGGCCATCTTTACGCGGGCGGTGAAGTCAATGTCACGCGGATGACCATAGATATCGGCTAGGCGAAGGACGGTGCCGCCTGGACTGGACAAGACGGCGTCCTCGGCTAAGGAGTAATAGATCGTCGAGGGCTCATCCGATGTTGCGCGGGGAGTGTTTTCGTCGATGAGGTCGCCATCGCCCTGCAAGCCGTCGGCATAAACCGAAATAGAAGACATAAACACCACTCGAGGGCACGCCTGAACCGAACTATTGCACGACTCAACGAGAACATCGCGATAGGACTGCTCGCGTTCTTCGATGGTGCGTGATTGCATGATGGGAGGAGAGACAGAAACCAAAATTGCGTCACAGTCCGCCGCTGCAGCCTTAACAGCTTCCAGGTCTGCGCCACGAACGACTAGTCCCTTATCTGCGACCTGTTCAATTTCGGCGATACGTGATTCGCGGGTTGTGGTGGCGACTACTTCCCAGCCCAGAGCCTTCGCGCGGGTTGCCACTTCGAGCCCGGCATTGCCACAGCCAAGAATGAGCAGTTTCATTCGCGTTCCCATCTCAGGTGTGACGGATGTGACTGGTGTGACGTAGGCCATAGGTTCTATGCCTAATCTGCACCCTAGTGGGGACAGTGTCGCAAAGATCACGCCTACCAGGTTGGCTTTTCGTCAAGGGCATAAGGCACGCTAGAGGTCTACCGCAAGGTAGTAGCCAAGCGAAAGCGAGTAGATCTCCATGACCGTTCCAGGTTTTGAAAATGCTCCAACCAAGAACAAGAAGCTTCTTGAGTGGGTTGAGCAAACCGCGGCACTGACCCAACCAGATCGCATTGAGTGGTCTGACGGTTCGCAAGAAGAGTGGGATCGCTTGACCGCTCTCTTGGTCGAACAGGGCACCTTCATCAAGTTGAACGAGGCCAAGCGCCCGAACTCGTTCTTGGCTCGCTCTAACCCCAAGGATGTTGCTCGCGTTGAAGACCGCACGTTCATTTGCTCACTGGATGAAGCTGATGCAGGTCCGACGAACAACTGGCGCGACCCGGTTGAGATGAAGACGGAATTGAAGACGTTGTTTGCCGGCTCTATGAAGGGCCGCACCATGTACGTGGTGCCCTTCTCGATGGGTCCGCTTGGCTCGCGCATTTCTCAGCTCGGCGTGGAAATCACCGACAGTCCTTACGTAGTGGTCAACATGCGCATCATGACGCGCATGGGTCGTGCCGCACTTGACTTGATCGGCGAAGACGGCGACTTTGTTCCGGCCTTGCACACAGTGGGCTCACCGTTGGCAGAAGGTCAAGCCGATGTTGCCTGGCCCTGCAGCGACACCAAGTACATCGTTCACTTCCCTGAAACCCGCGAGATTTGGTCCTACGGTTCCGGCTACGGCGGAAATGCCCTGCTGGGCAAGAAGTGCTTCGCCTTGCGTATCGCTTCAGTCATGGCTCGCG
>JBAXSF010000061.1:0-8130 GCA_037130835.1 Actinomycetes bacterium | reverse complement strand
GCACGACGAGGATTTGATGAGAGGTTGGAGGGTCGGTGAGTTCGGACCGCGGTTTTGTCACGAGCGCTAAGCGCATTGTGGTCAAAATCGGTTCGTCATCAATTACCTCCGCTGCGGGCGGCTTAGATGTCACAGCTGTTGAGTCGCTGGTTCGTGCCCTAGTTGATGTGCGGCAATCTGGCACCGAAGTCGTTCTCGTTTCATCGGGTGCCATTGCTGCTGGTCTTGGTCCCCTGGGTTTGAGATCGCGGCCTAAAGACCTCGCGACCCAGCAAGCCGCAGCGAGCGTGGGACAAGGACTCCTAGTACACCGCTACACCGATGCCTTCGCCGAAGCTGGCTTTACTGTGGGACAGGTTCTGCTCACCGTTGATGATGTGGGTCGTCGTGCGCATTACAAGAACGCTCAGCGCACCTTAAACCGACTCCTTGAAGTCGGCGCGATCCCGGTCGTGAACGAAAACGACACGGTGGCCACCGATGAGATTCGTTTCGGTGACAATGACCGCTTGGCGGCCCTCGTGGCTCACCTGGTGCAAGCCGATGCCTTGATTTTGCTCTCAGATGTTGACGGCCTGTATGACGCGGATCCGAGCCTGGCTGGAGCGCAGCTAATTTCTGACGTAGTCGACGCCTCGGTCTTGGATTCTGTTGAACTAGGCGGCGTGGGCTCGCGTGGTGTGGGTTCTGGTGGCATGGTCACCAAGGTTGAGGCCGCACGATTGGCAACCAGTGCCGGCATTCCGGTGATCTTGGCGCGGGCGAACAAAATCAAGAACGTGTTGACGGGCAGTAGCGAAGGCACGTATTTCCATGCGACTGGTCAACGACGGGCCACCCGTTTGCTCTGGCTTGCGCATGCCACTGATGCCCGTGGCAAACTCATTCTTGATGCCGGTGCGGAAAATGCGGTCAGGAATTCCGGTTCATCGTTGCTGCCGGCTGGAGTCACTGCAGTTGAGGGTGATTTTGAGGCGGGTGATCCGGTTGAGCTCGTCAGTCAGACAGGAGAAATTATTGCCCGCGGCCTGGTGGCCTATGACTCGCAGGAGATTCCAGCGCTGCTGGGGCGAACTACTGCCGAGTTGGCATCTGAATTAGGGGATGGCTACGGGCGCGAACTCGTTCACCGCGATGATTTGGTCCTGCTTTAGCTTGGGGACTGAGGGCCCCAGTCAAGTAGTGATGGCCCATTTGTGAACCAAGCCCTAGTCGGTTTGCGCCGTAGAACTTCTGCCTACGCAATGGTTGTGCGCAATGCAAGGCACCCCACCACGTGAAATGGTCAGCCTTTTAGCCCCAAACACGGCACGATGTCGGCATGAACTCTTTGATGATCCAGCCAGCTAACTGGCCTGCGGCCATTGCCTTCTTCGTCCTTGGCCTAATTTTCGTTGCAGGACTGAAGACCTACCTGCGCGGCAAATTGGTCTGGCGCTACGACACCAAGGCCGCGTGGCTTCGAGCGTTCGCTGCTTTCTCGTTTGCTTGGGCACTTGCTATGGCGTCGGGGACATTCCCCACTATTGCGAAGAACCCGTGGATTTTCCCTGGGCAAACCAGTGACATCTATTGGGTCGTGTTTTCCATCGTTTTGACCATAGTTGTTTTAATTGGTTACTGGATCATCTGGCCCATCGGGACCTTGCCGCACGGCCGTAAAATCGTATTTCCTGACACTCTTCTCTTTGGTATCTTCTGGGGCGTGAGCGAAGGATTGTTCTTCGGCTCGGTGTGGATCTTGGCTCGCCGCCTCTGGACGAACGTGTTGAGCTCGCATCCTTTGATCAGCGACTACGCGACGTGCTTTACCGTCATCATCTTGCTGTCGGCTTTCATCGGAACCTGGCATGCGTTGTATTGGGATATTCACATCTCGCCGAATCACAACATCATCGAGTGGAACATCAAGAAGGTGCTGCTTGCGCACAACCCGAACCTGATTCTCGGAGCGATCTACATCACGATGTGGGAGAACCTCGGAATCTGGGTGACACTCCAGGCCTTTGCCCTGCTGGGGTCCACGCTGGCGATGCCATTCCCGACCTGGCGTTACCCGCACCCGGTAGACCCCACTGGGCCAGCGATGGGGTCCCCGACGGATGAACCGGTTGATATGTCCGGTCGCACGGTGATCGTTACCGGTGGCGCCAATGGCATGGGCGCAATGGCTGCTCGCCTATTGGCTGACCAAGGCGCGCACATTGTCATCATCGATAAGGATGAGCCCAACGCTCGCGCAAATGCCGCGACTATCGAATCGGCAACGGGTAGTGCAGCCGATGTCATCGTGGCTGATTTGTCCGACCCGGCGCAGGTGCGTTCGTGTGCAGAGCAAGTTTTGGCAAGCTACCCCCGCATTGATGTCTTGCTCAACAACGCGGGCATCTTTACCGAGGTGTATCAGGAAACGGCAAGTGGAGACGAACTCACGCTGGCTTCTAATCACGTGGGCGGATTCTTGTTAACGCAGCTGTTGTTAACGCGGCTCCAGCAGTCCAAGGCGCGCGTGTTGTTTGTGAGTTCCGATGCGCACCGCCAAGCTATGAAGGTTAATTGGGACGACATCAACGGCAAAGATTTGTGGAAGGGCAAGGAGCGCGTCCCTAACGCCGGCTTTGTGCAGTACAACGTCTCCAAACTCTTTGTCGCATCAGCCGCGATTGAGCTGGCTGAGCGCACCAAGGGCACTGGCATGACGGTGAACACCTTGGCGCCAGGAGCATTGATACCCACCGGAATTTATGACGACGCGACTGGGCCGATCCCGATCCTGATCAAGTACTTCCGGCCGCTGCTGCGTAAGCCGGAAAAGGCCATGATCACCTACGTGTACCTGGCCACCTCGCCCGAAGTTGAGGGCGCGAGCGGCTGGTATTGGAAGGACGGGCGCTTCGTTGACGCGAGCCAATTGGCTCAAAGTCAGGAACTGCGCGATCAGATCTGGGCGTGGTCCATGCGTCAGAGCGGGTTGAGTCAAGGCGTGAGTTCCTAACTCCCGTCGGTGCTGAACTTCGTTGGTCTAGGTGGGCTTAGTCTTAGTCCATGACCGATAGTGAGTTGCTGGCGATTCGTCAGGTATGTGAGCAAGCCCGTGAAGCATCTTTTTCGTTGGCCTCGACTAGTCGTGCCGGCAAGGATGCGGCCCTGCGCACGATTGCTGATGCCCTGGAAGCCAACGCCGCGACGATCGTGACGGCCAATGCCACCGACTTAGATCGCGCGCACGCCGATGGCACGTCGGATGCATTGATCGACCGACTGACGATTACGCCGGATCGCTTGAAGGCGATTGCTGACGCGTTGCGTGAAGTGGCCGAATTGCCGGACCCCATTGGCGAAGTCATTCGGGGTTACACCCTCCCCAACGGTTTGCAGATCCGTCAGCTCCGCGTGCCACTGGGCGTAGTGGGCATGATTTATGAAGCTCGACCCAATGTCACCGTTGATGCTGCTGGCCTGTGCTTGAAGTCTGGCAATGCTGCGCTTCTGCGTGGTTCGTCTTCGGCCTACGACACCAACATGGCTTTGGTGGCGGTCATGCAAGATGCCCTCGAGGTCGCAGGATTGCCCCGCAATGCGATTCAGTTGGTTCCGGGCACCAGTCACGAATCGGTGAAGCACCTGATGCAAGCGCGCGGGCTGGTCGACGTGTTGATTCCGCGTGGGGGAGCGGGCTTGATTAAGTCCGTCGTTGAAGGTTCGCTAGTCCCGGTCATCGAAACAGGAGTGGGCAACTGTCACGTCTACGTGGATGCCGATGCGGATATCGACAAGGCCATCAATATCTTGATCAACTCCAAGACTCAGCGCGTGAGTGTGTGCAATGCGGCGGAAACCTTGTTGGTTCACGCTGATGTCGCTGCTGAGTTCTTGCCCAAGGCCCTAGCTGCTCTCAAGGACAAGGGTGTCACCATTCATGGGGACGCAGCCATGGCGGACTTTTGTTCAACCGCCGGCATTGATTTCGCGCCGGCGACTGAGGATGACTGGTTTGCTGAGTATTACTCGCTAGATCTGGCAGCTGGCATCGTGAACTCCATTGACGAAGCGATCGCCCACATTCGTCGCTACACCAGCGGTCACACCGAAGCCATCGTCAGCGATAACTTCACCGCGACGCAGTACTTCGTGGCGCAGGTGGATTCGGCCGCTGTCATGGTCAATGCCTCGACGCGATTCACCGATGGTGGTGAGTTTGGCTTTGGCGCGGAAATTGGTATTTCAACCCAAAAACTGCATGCTCGCGGGCCGATGGGTCTTGCGGAACTGACCTCAACGAAATTTGTCGTGACCGGTGACGGCCATATCCGCGGCTAGTTGTTTACACTGATCTGAATACACGTTCTTATATAAGGAGTTCTCCATGGTGTCGATCCTGGCTGAAGCCGCCGAAACGACGGAGAAGTCCTTTCCGTTGCCCCCCGTTGGGTTTGGTCTCCTCGGCCTTGGCATCTTGCTCCTTGCCTTGTACGTGGTGACTCGGATCAACCCCGATCGCTAATCGCGCGCTCATGCGTATCGGGGTGTTGGGTGGCACCTTCGATCCGCCACACCTTGGGCACCTGGCGGTAGCACGAGACGTTGCCACGCAACTTCAGTTAGATCACGTTGTCTTTGCCCCCACGGGTGACTCCTGGCAAAAAGAGACGACCACTCCTGCGAAGGATCGTCTCGCCATGGTGGAGTTGGCGATTGTGGGCGAGGGACTTTTTGTCAGTAGCGATGTCGATGTTCAACGTGACGGGCCGACCTTTACCTTTGACACCTTGACGCAGTTGCGAGCCGAGTATGGAGCCGATGCTGAACTGTTTTTCCTGCTCGGTTCGGACGCCCTTGCCGGGCTTCCGACCTGGCATCGGGCCAGCGAGCTGGGACAACTCGCCACATTTGTTGGATTTGGTCGGTCCGGTCATGACCCAATCGCGCCAGCAGGTTTCGAATCGTGGGTGCACATCGTGGCTGTTACTCCTACCGAGATTTCATCGACCCAATGTCGCCAGAAGTTAGTGGCAGGGGAGTCGGTGGAGGGTTTGATGCCTCAGGCGGTCATTGACTACGCCACTGCGCGCGGGCTCTATGCCGGCGTGAGAGAGTAGCCACCCAGCACCACCTATGGAGGACCAGTGACCGCAACGACTCAGGCTATTGAATTAGCGGTCGCAGCAGCCGAAGCTGCCGGCGACAAGTTAGCCCAAGACATCGTTGCCATCGATGTGAGTGACCACTTGGTCATCACCGACATCTTTGTTATCTGTTCAGGTAACACTGAGCGCCAAGTCAAAGCCATCGTGGACTCCATTGAGGAACGCCTCCACGGCCTGGGTGTTAAGCGCATCCGACGCGAAGGCCATGCGGAAGGCCGATGGGTTCTGTTGGACTTCGGCGACATCGTGGTGCACGCACAGTTGGCTGAAGAGCGTGTGTTCTATGACCTCGAGCGCCTGTGGGGCGATTGTCCGATGGTGGAACTCCCAGCGGAAGTCAACGCTCACGCGGCTGTATCTCAAGAAGCCTGATTCATGACGCGGTTGGTGTGGTTGCGCCATGGGCGCACTCCCTGGAATCAAGAAGGGCGATTTCAGGGTCAAACCGATATTGCACTTGATGAGGTGGGCCATGCCCAAGCCGAGCGCGCTGCGTCATACCTGATCCACCTCGAACCATCGTTGATCATTAGCTCTGATCTTGCACGGGCCGTCCAAACTGCTGAGCCCTTAGCGACGTTAGCGGGTATTTCGATCACTCACGATGAACGACTACGTGAAACCGATGCTGGAGCTTGGCAAGGTTTGACGCACGACGAAATTCGCGAACGGTTTGGCGACAACTTGGATCAATGGTCGGCAGGTATTGATGTTCGCCCAGGCGGCGGCGAGACGCGTCGCGAAGTGGCTGATCGGGTGAGTAGTTGTGTCAACGAGTATGCGCGTACTCACGATGGGCAGACCATTGTGATCGTGACGCACGGTGGATCAGCACGAGCCGGCATTGGTCACATGCTTGAGTTGCCCGAAGATTCATGGTTGGCACTGGGGGTGTTGGCCAACTGTTCGTGGTCCATCTTGGGGCGGTCCGGACATGTCTCTCCACCGTGGCGGCTCCTGGAATACAACGCCGGGAGTTTGCCTGCACCGGTCCTAGGGGATGACCGCTAGCCGGTTTTAGGCGTTGTGGTGCGCACAGTTATGCTGTGACCTCCTCTCCTTGAGAGCGGGGCTGTGGCGCAGCTGGTAGCGCACCTGCATGGCATGCAGGGGGTCAGGGGTTCGAGTCCCCTCAGCTCCACCAAGTACAAAGGCGCAGGGATTGTTTCCTGCGTCTTTTGCGTTGCGAGACCCCAGTCGGGCGATCAAGCGGGCTCTGGCCATGTCCGATACGGTGAAGATGAGGAGGGAAAGCATGAGTTGGACGGCAAGTAGCGGTAGCCGGATGCGCACCAGACTGCTCTCCTTTGGCCTGTCTGTTGCCTTCCTGACCACCGGTGTTGCCACGATCAATGTGGTCACTGCACAGGCGGATACCGTGATCACGGGCGTGGACGTTTCTAAGTGGGATCACTCAGCAACCACCGCTTACCCCGCAGGCACGCCGATTGATTGGGTCAAGGTCAAAGCCGCGGGTCGTAGCTTTGCGATCATTAAGGCGTCTGGGCGCACCCAGGATCTCACAAACTATCGCAATCCGTATTTCGCTAACGACTACAAGCAAGCTAGAGCTGCTGGCTTAGTCGTGGGTGCCTACCACTATGCGCGACCAGCACTGCCGCTTTCAACGGCGACTGATCAGGCTCGCTACTTCATCTCGACGGTACAAAAGGTCGGAAGTTTTAGAGACCAGAAGACCTTTCCTGCGGTCCTTGACTTGGAAACCACAGGTGGATTGGGTAAAGCCGACCTGATCGCGTGGACCCAACAATTCCTCGACACCGCGCAAGCATTAACCGGACGTAAGCCGATCTTGTATTCGTACGACTACTTCATACGCTCCACCTTGGGAAACACCAAGCAGTTCTCGAGCTACCCCTTGTGGTACGCGCGGTACACCACCACCGTTCCGACATCATCAACGATTCCGGGTGGTTGGTCGCAGTGGACGATGTGGCAGTACTCCTCGACAACCACCACTGATGGAATCATCGGCGCTGGCGATGTGAACCGGTTCAACGGAACAGCGACAGCATTGCTGGCTTTTGCCGACGGTCGCAAGTCTGGCTACGGACCACCGTCGATCCCGCTTACCCCAGTTGCCACGCCCGGCACAGGTTCTGCACAGTTAAGTTGGATCATCCCCAATGATGATGGCGGAGTGCCCGTCAATCGTTACCGCGTGAGCGTTGATGCTGGTGTGGAAGCCATCACGCCAGGCACGTCGTTTCTCGCTGTTGGGTTGGAACCGGGAACACATACGTATTCGATCTCTGCTGAGAACTTAGCGGGGGTCGGCCTTCCCGCGACGGGTTCATTCACCGTCGCCCCTTATGACGTGTCAACGCTTCCCGCGCCTGTGGTGCCAACAGTGGTGCTCAACACTCCCGCCGCGAGCATTGGTTCCGCCTATAACATGGTCCAAATCAAAGTCAGTCGCGCGGATACGCTGCAGGCGATTGGTAATGCCGAAGTAACAGTTGCTATCACCCCTGAACTCGGTGCACCACGAACCCCACGAACGGTTTATACCGATGCGGAAGGAATCGTGTCAGTGACCTTTCGCTCGCAGGTGGATACAGCGGTAACGGTGACGACGACCGGCGGCGCGTGGTACTCCGCCGTCACAAAACAAACTGCGGTCCGAATCGCCCCCACGCTGACCGCCAGCCTCAGCGCTTCAGTCGTTCGACGTAAGGGTGTAGTCAGGCTGGCCGGTTCCACCTCGCCATTGCTGGCAGGGGAGCGGGTTTATCGCCAGCTATTTACCGGTGGTCGATGGGTAACTAAGGCAACCCGGGTGGTGGGGGCGACGGGAACCTATTCTTTCACCGTCACGACCACCACGACCGGTCGAAAGGTTCAGCGAGTGCTCCTGCCGTCCAACTCGCATCACCTGCGGGTGGTCTCGCGCACGCGGACGCTGATCATTCGCTAGGGCGTGGGAAGATAGCGGCTGCACCGAATTGGTGCAGGAGACCGC